>JACMLV010000812.1 GCA_014379395.1 Burkholderiaceae bacterium | reverse complement strand
TGCTCGAATTCACGGTCGACCTGGTGGCCGACATGACGGTGATTAACCCGTTCGACTTCTTCGTCGAGAAATACGCCGAGCATTTCCCGTTCAGCTATCCGGCCCAGTTGCAGGCCGAGCTGGGCCAGTATCTGCAAACCGAGGAGCCCGGCCCGCTGCAAAGCGCGTGGGTGAAGGCGGCGCGCGCCGAGCTGATCAAGAAGGACATGCTGACCAACGATTTCCTGGTCGCCATCAACCAGCGCCTGCAAGGCGACATCGGCTACCTGCTGCGCATGGAGCCGGGCGTGCAGACGCCCGAGGAGACGCTGACCAAGCGCTCGGGCTCGTGCCGCGACACCGGCTGGCTGCTGGTGCAGATCCTGCGCGAGATGGGGCTGGCGGCGCGCTTCGTGTCGGGCTACCTGATCCAGCTGCGCGCCGACCAGCAGGCGCTCGACGGCCCCAGCGGCACCGAGGTCGACTTCACCGACCTGCACGCCTGGACCGAGGTCTACATCCCCGGCGCCGGCTGGATCGGGCTCGACCCGACCTCGGGCATGCTCGCCAGCGAGGGCCATATTCCGCTCGCCTGCACCGCCCTGCCCTCGTCGGCGGCGCCGGTGTCGGGCTTCACCGACAAGGCCGAGGTGACCTTCCTGCACGAGATGACGATCACCCGCATCCATGAAGACCCGCGCGTGACCAAGCCGTATTCGGAGGCCGACTGGCAGAAGATCGACCAGCTCGGCCAACAGGTCGACGCCGACCTGAAGAGCCAGGACGTGCGCCTGACCCAGGGCGGCGAGCCGACCTTCGTCTCGATCGACGACATGGACGGCGCGCAGTGGAACACCGAGGCGCACGGCGAGCAGAAGCGCGAGCTGGCCGGGCAGCTGATGCTGCGCCTGAAAAACCATTTCGCGCCGGGTGGCATGCTGCACTACGGGCAAGGCAAGTGGTATCCGGGCGAGCCGCTGCCGCGCTGGGCGCTCAACATCTACTGGCGCATCGACGGCCAGCCGATGTGGCTCGATCCAACCCTGTTCTCCGACGAGGACAAGGCCGACGGCTACGGCGCCGCCGAGGCCGAGCGCTTCGCCGGCGAGCTGGTGAAAACCCTTCGCCTGCCGGCCGGCAGCCCGATCGCGGCCTACGAGGACGTGATCCAGCAGGCCCAGCGCGAGCAGGCGCTGCCGCTCAACCTCGATCCGCTGCTGGCCGACCTGAAGGCGCCGGAGGAACGGCGCCGCCTGGCGCGCCTGTTGGAGGCGGGCCTGGGCAAGGTGGCCGGCTATGTGCTGCCGCTGCAAGCCAAAGAGTTCGATCCGAACGTCGCGCTCGGCACCGTCTGGCGCACCTCGCGCTGGCCGCTCAAGCGCGAACACCTGTACCTGCTCGAGGGCGATTCGCCGCTCGGCCTGCGCCTGCCGCTGGCGGCGCTGCCGTGGGTGCTGCCGGACGACATGCCGGCCGAATTCGATGTCGATCCGTTCGCGCCGCGCGCAGCGCTGGCCGCGCCCAAGCACGAGAAGCGCGCCATCCTCGGCCTCGGCGCCGACAAGGCCGAGCGGGCCGACAAAACCTTCGGCAAAACACGCAAACCGGTTCCGGCCGAGGTCGCAGCTGCGGCCGATCCTGCGCCGCGCGACGTGATCCACACCGCGCTGTGCGTCGAGGCGCGGGCCGGGCGCCTGCACGTGTTCATGCCGCCCATCAAGCGCATCGAGGATTATCTCGCGCTCGTCACCGCCGTCGAAAACACCGCCGCGCGCCTGAAGTTGAAGCTGCGGATCGAGGGTTACGCGCCGCCGCGCGATCCGCGCGTCAAGCTGCTCAGCGTCACGCCCGACCCCGGCGTGATCGAGGTGAACATCCACCCGGCGGCCAGCTGGAACGAGCTGGTCTACAACATGTCGACCCTGTACCAGGAGGCGCGCCTGACCCGGCTCGGCACCGAGAAGTTCATGAACGACGGCCGCCACACCGGAACCGGCGGCGGCAACCACGCCACCCTGGGCGGCGCCACCGCCGAGGACAGCCCGATGCTGCGCCGGCCCGATCTGCTGAAAAGCCTGATCACCTACTGGCAGAACCACCCGGCCCTGTCCTACCTGTTCTCGGGCACCTTCATCGGCCCGACCAGCCAGGCGCCGCGGGTGGACGAGGCGCGCGACGACAACCTGTATGAACTGGCGATCGCCTTCCAGCAGATGGACCGCGTGCTGCCGACCATGAATCCGGGCGACAAGCCGTGGATGGTCGACCGCCTGCTGCGCAACCTGCTGGTCGACCTGACCGGCAACACGCACCGCTCCGAGTTCTCGATCGACAAGCTGTATTCGCCCGACGGGCCGACCGGCCGCCTCGGTCTGGTAGAATTCCGCGCTTTCGAGATGCCGCCGCATGAGCGCATGAGTCTGTTGCAAATGCTGCTGCTGCGGGCCTTGGTGGCGCGCTTCTGGCGCCAGCCGTACCAGGCCAAGCTGGTCAACTGGGGCACCGCCCTGCACGACCGCTGGATGCTGCCGCACTTCGTCGCGCAGGACATGCGCGACGTGGTGCGCGACCTGCGCGCGTCCGGCTACGCCTTCGAAGAGCACTGGTTCGAGCCCTTCATCGAGTTCCGCTTCCCGCGCTTCGGCACCGTCGTCTACGAGGGCGTCGAGATGGAGTTGCGCCAGGCGATCGAGCCGTGGAACGTGCTCGGCGAGGAGATGAGCGGCGGCGGCACGGCGCGCTACGTCGATTCGTCGGTCGAACGGATGCAGCTGCTGGTGCGCGGCCTGACCGGCGGGCGCCACGCGGTGGCCTGCAACGGCCGCATGCTGCCCTTGCATCCGACCGGCGTTCCGGGCGAATATGTGGCCGGGGTGCGGTTCCGGGCCTGGAATCCGTGGTCGGCGCTGCATCCGAGCATCGGGGTGCACGCGCCGCTGACGTTCGACCTGGTCGACAGCTGGAGCGGGCGCGCGGTCGGCGGCTGCACCTATCACGTGTCGCATCCGGGCGGGCGCAGCGAGGACAGCGCGCCGGTCAACGCCAACGCCGCCGAGGCGCGCCGCTTCGCGCGCTTCTGGTCGCACGGCCACACGCCGGGGCCGATGCAAGTTTATAAGGAGGAGCCGAACCCGGCCTTCCCGATGACGCTGGATCTGCGCTGGCAACCTTATTGAATTGAATGAAGCGGTAGTGAATCGGACAGGAAGAAGCAGGGAACCAGCGTGAACCAAGACAGTAAAACCGACCCTGTGTCCGATCCCGCATCCGATCCCGTCGGCGCGCGGCTGCTGGCCGGCTACCCGGCCGCCGTCGGCAGCTTCGACGAAATGCTCGACGCCGCCGGCGCACCGCGCGCGCACTGGCGCACCATGCTGGACAGTCTGGCGGCCGAGGCGCCCGAGATGATGCGCCAGCGCCTCGAAACGGTGCGGCGCCAGGTGCGCGAAAACGGCGTCACCTACAACGTCTACGCCGACGCCGAGGGCATGCAGCGGCCGTGGGATTTGAACACCCTGCCCTTGATCCTGCCGGCGGCCGAGTGGGCCGGCATCGAGGCGGCGGTGATCCAGCGCGCCAACCTGCTCAACCGCATCCTGGGCGACGTCTACGGCGCCGAGGACATGCTCAAGGAGGGCTTGCTGCCGCCGGCCCTGATCCACGGCCACGCCGGCTTCCTGCGGCCCTGCCACGGCCTGCGCCACCCGGACGAGGTGGCGCTGCACTTCTACGCGATCGACCTGGCGCGCGCGCCCGACGGGCGCTGGTGGGTGGTGGCCGACCGCACCCAGGCGCCGTCGGGCGCCGGCTACGCGCTGGAGAACCGTTCGGTCATCGCGCGCGTGTTCCCGGACCTGCTGCGCGAACTGAAGGTGCAGCATCTGGCCGAGTTTTTCAGCACCCTGCGCGACAGCCTGGCGCACTGGGGCCGCCAGTGCGCCGCCAACGGCAACGGCGGCGTGCCGCTGCGCGAGAGCGAGTCGCCGCTGATCGTGCTGCTCACCCCCGGCCCCTACAACGAAACCTATTACGAGCAGACCTTCCTGGCGCGCTACCTCGGCCTGCCGCTGGTCGAAGGCAGCGACCTGACGGTGCGCAACGGCATCGTCTGGCTCAAGACCCTGTCCGGCATGCAGCGCGTGCACGTGATCATGCGCCGCGTCGACGACGACTTTTGCGATCCGCTCGAGCTGCGCTCCGACTCGGCGCTGGGCGTGGCGGGCCTCTTGGAGGCGGCGCGCCGCGGCAACGTGCTGATCGCCAACAGCCTGGGCGCCAGCCTGCTCGAGTCGGGCGCCCTGCTCGGCTTCCTGCCGGCGCTGTGCGAGCGCCTGCTGGGTGAAAAGCTGAAGATGCCCTCGGTCGGCACCTGGTGGTGCGGCGAGCCGGCCGCGCTGGAGGAGGTGATCGAGCAACTCGACCGGCTGGTCATCAAGCCAAGCTTTCCGCAACTGCGCCAGGCGCCGGTGTTCGGCCAGGATCTGAAGGGCGAGGCGCGCGCCGCCTTCATCGCCAAGATGCGCGCCAACCCGAAGGATTATGTGGCGCAGGAACTGGTGCGCCTGTCGCAAGCGCCGGTGTGGAAGCTGGGCGCGCCCGATCAGCTCAGTGCCCGCTCGATCGGGCTGCGGGTGTACGCCTGCGCCACGCCGAACGGCTACATGGTGATGCCGGGCGGACTGACCCGCGTCGCCACCGGCCGCGACGCGCGCATCATCACCATGCAGCAAGGCGGCGGCAGCAAGGACACCTGGGTCCAGGCCAGCGCGCAGGTCGGCGCGCACAAGCCGATCAAGCGCACCATCACCAGCCGCGACCTGGTGCGCGACGACACCCATCTGTCGAGCCGGATGGCGGAAAACCTGTTCTGGTTCGGCCGCAACACCGAGCGCTTCGACAACGTGGCGCGCCTGACCCGGGTCGCCCTCAACTTTCTGCTCAACGTGCCGCCCGAATACCGCGGCGCCGAGTGGCCGACCGTGAAGGGCCTGTGCACCTGGTTCCACCTGATCGCCCCCGACGCGCCAAAGATGTTGCAGAGTCAAAGCCAGGGCGCCCAAGGCCAGAGCCAGAGCCAAGGCCAAGCGCCGGCCAGCGACGCCCAGATCGAGGCGGCGCTGCTGCACGCGGTGGTCTCGCCCGAGGTGCCCGGCCTGGCCTGCCAGCAGCAGCAGTTGTACCGCTCCGCCAGCCACCTGCGCGAACGCCTGTCGATCGACAACTGGCGCGCGCTGAACCGGCTGGCGCAACCGGCGCCGCAGGGCGCGACCAAGCTGTCGGCGTCGGAGGCGATGACCATCCTCGACGACGCGGCCGCCTCCTCGATGGCGATGGCCGGCTTCGCGGTGGACGGCATGACGCGCGACCTCGGCTGGCGTTTCCTGTCGATCGGGCGCCGCCTGGAGCGGCTGCAATTTCAAAGCCTGGTGCTGCAACGCGCGCTCGGCATGGATGCGACCGGCGGCCTGGACTGGCTGCTCGAGCTGTCCGACAGCATCGTCACCTACCGCGCGCGCTACCGCGCCCGGCCCGAGTGGCTGCCGGTGCTCGACCTGCTGGTGTTAGACGAGAGCAATCCGCGCTCGATCCTGTTCCAGCTCGACGGCATCCTGAAAAACCTGCGCAAGCTGGCGCTGACCTATGGCGACTGCGGCGCGCAGTATCTGGCGCCGCTCAAGGGCGAGTTGCTGGCGCTGACGACGGAAACCGACCTGTACTGCGGCAACGCGGACTTGATCGACCTGATGCAGCGGATCAAATCGGCCAGCGACGCGCTGTCCGAGCACATCAGCGTGCAGTTCTTCAGCTACACCGGCAAGGGAATGCAAACCCCATGAGCAAACAAGCAGCCGGCACGGCGGCCCCGGCGTTGGCGCGCTACCGCGTGGTCCACGAAACCCGCTACGCCTATCGAAACATGGTCACGCTGTCGCAGCAATACCTGCACCTGCGCCCGCGCGACTTCGCCTTCCAGCAGACCGAATCGCACCGGATCTGGGCCGATCCGCTGGAGAACGACGGCTCGGTCGGCGTCGATTACTTCGGCAACCACACGCGCCACATCACATTGACCACGCCGCACAGGACGCTGCTGGTGCACGCCGCCTCGACCGTGACGCTGAAACCGCGCCCGACGCTGACCGATATCGCCGGCGCGCCGGCCTGGGAAAGCGTGCGTGAGCTGATGAGCGAGGTGCAATTTAGCGCGGTGCAGGAAGCCTGCCGCTACCTGTACGCCTCGCCGCACGTCAGTTGCGGCGGCGATCTGGCCGAGTACGCCCGGCCCAGTTTTCCGGCCGGCCGGCCGTTGCTCGACGCGGCGCTGGAACTGACCGAGCGCATCTTCGACGATTTCGAATTCGACGGCGAGGCGACCGACATCTCGACCCCGCTGGAAGCCGTGCTCAAGGGCCGGCGCGGCGTGTGCCAGGACTTCGCCCAGCTGATGATCGGCGGCCTGCGCAGCCTGGGCCTGCCGGCGCGCTACGTCAGCGGCTACATCCTGACCCACCCGCCGGAGGGCCAGCCGCGCATGATCGGCGCGGACGCCTCGCACGCCTGGGTGTCGGTGTTCTGCCCCGACCTGGGCTGGGTCGATTTCGATCCGACCAACCGCTGCCTGGTGCAGTCCGAGCACATCACGCTGGGCTGGGGGCGCGACTTCAGCGACGTCACGCCGATGCGCGGCATCGTGCTCGGCGGCGGCACCCACAGTCTGCAAGTGAACGTCACCGTCACGCCGCTGCCGGAGCCCGCCGACGCCGCTTGAAGCGGCCGGCGCGCGCCAAACCTTCCCGGATCGTCGATGTCGAAGCAGGGAATGCGCCGCCGCGCCGCCTTTCGCGTCCGCGAGTCGCCCGCGGCGGTTTCCGTAACAAGACAGGGAGGCAATCATGGCAACAACATTCGACGGTCACACACCCGAACGGCGTCACTTGGCCGAGCGCCGCAGCGGCTCGCTCGCCATCGAGGCGACGCACCTCAACACGGTCGACTGGATCTCGATGGCGCTGCTCATCGTCGGCGGCGTCAACTGGGGCCTGATCGGCCTGTTCAACTTCAATCTGGTGGGGGCGCTGTTCGGCCCGACCAGCGCGCTGACCCGGCTCGTCTATGTCGTCGTCGGCCTGTGCGCGCTGTATACGATTTACACCAGCACCAAACTGTCGCGCCGCAGCCCAAGCCGCGGGACATAGGCGAAAAAAGGCAGTCGAAAAAAAGCCCTTGCGAACAAGGGCTATAAAGACAGCAGCTAAGTTTTTGACGATCAGGCTTCTTTGGCCGGTTGCATCGTCTTGGTCGTGTTGTAGCGGGTGTGCCACGACAGCGCCTTTTCCAGCACATGCGGGGTGTGGCCGCCGCGCTGGCACGCCTCGGCGTAGTAGGCGTGCAGTTCGGCGCGGTAGTCCGGATGGGCGCAGTTGTCGATGATGAGCGGCGCGCGTTCGCGCGGCGCCAGTCCGCGCAAATCCGCCAGGCCCCATTCGGACACCAGCACATCGACGTCGTGCTCGGTGTGGTCGACGTGGG
>JACMLV010000811.1 GCA_014379395.1 Burkholderiaceae bacterium | reverse complement strand
GCGGCGCGCCTCGGCGATCGCCACTCGGCGGGCCCACTCGGCGGGCCCACTCGGCGTGCCCACTCGGCGTGCCCCACTCGGCGTGCCCCACTCGGCGTGCCCCACTCGGCGTGCCCCACTCGGCGTGCCCCCCCTATTCCAGCAGATTGTTCTTCATCGCGTAATAGGTCAGGTCGCTGTTCGACTGCAGGCCCATCTTCTCCATGATGCGGGTGCGGTAGGTGCTCACGGTCTTGATCGAGAGCGACAGCGCGACTCCGATGTCGGACACGGTGGCGCCGCGCGCCAGGCGCAGGAAGACCTGGAATTCGCGGTCCGACAGGCCGGTGTGCAAGGCGGTGTTGGGATCGCGGTCGAACGACTGCGCCAGCAGTTCGCCCACCGTCGAGCTGACGTAGCGCCGGCCCTGGAACACGGTGCGCACCGCCGTCTTCAACTCCTCGGCCTCGCACTCCTTGTTCAGGTAGCCGTTCGCGCCCATCTTGAACAGGTTCAGCGCGTATTGCTGGGCCGGATAGCCCGACAGGATCAAGACCGGCAAGTCCGGCTGGCCCTGGCGGATGGTGCGCAGGGTGTCGATGCCGCTCTGGTCGGGCATGGCGATGTCGAGCAGCAGCACGTCGCAAATTTCGCGCCGGGCGATGTCGAGCGCTTCGCGCCCGGTGCCGGCCTCGGCCACGACGCTGAAATCGTCGGTGGCGGAAAAAATCTGTTTGAACCCGGCCCGCACAATCTGGTGATCGTCACATATGGCAACGCGGATCATTGTTTCCCCTCGTATTATCTGGCATGGGAAAGAAGACCGGCGCGCCACTTTTGGTGCGCGCCGCTTCGGCGTCTTCGCTGAAATAGTACATCATGATGTCGATAGTGCGACCCGGAACCGGTCGGCGTCGCGTGGCTCGCTCTGGAAGGCTGGCGGACTCGAGCACCCCAGCCCGGTCACTAGGAGTCTGTCGGACTTAGGCTCGTCGGCTGCAAAAATACCTGGACGGTCCATATTTCGCCGTTTTCTCGGCCAATAGCTCGCTATTGGCACTCCGAAACCGTCAAAATCTGGCCTCGCCCAGCTATTTTTTCGCTTCGACTCCCTAAGTCCGACAGCCTCCTAGCTGAGCAAATCGAGAATGGCCAGCAGCTCGGCGCGGATCATCTGGCGCTCGATCCGCCCGGCTTGGTTGACGGCGTCCGCCTCCGGCGCCGCGTGCTGCGCGACGTCGGGCGCGGCGACGCCGGCGTTGCGGATGTCGAGCTTGTTGCGCGCGCCGCTGATGGTGAAGCCCTGCTCGTAGAGCAACTCGCGGATGCGGCGGATCAACAGCACCTCGTGGTGCTGGTAATAGCGCCGGTTGCCGCGCCGCTTGACCGGTTTGAGCTGCGAAAACTCCTGCTCCCAGTAGCGCAGCACATGCGGCTTCACGCCGCACAGCTCGCTGACCTCGCCGATCGTGAAATAACGCTTGGCCGGAATCGGCGGCAGCACGATCAGTTCGGCTTTACTGGCGCGGTCGTTCATCACGGCTCACTTACGCGGCCCGCGCGAGCGGGTTGGTTTCCTCGACCATGCCCTTGAGCTTCTGGCTGGCGTGGAAGGTGACGACGCGGCGCGCCGTGATGGCGATCTCCTCGCCGGTCTTCGGATTGCGCCCCGGGCGCTGCGGCTTGTCGCGCAGCTGGAAGTTGCCAAAGCCGGACAGCTTGACAGCCTCGCCCCGTTCGAGCGCGTTGCGGATCTCGTCGAAGAAGGTCTCGACCATGTCCTTCGCCTCGCGCTTGTTCAGGCCGACCTGTTCGAACAACAGCTCGGCCAGCTCGGCCTTGGTCAGCGTCGGCAAGTTTTTTTCAGCTTCCTGGCGCACCTTCGCAACCAGCATGGCCCGATGCAAATCGGCGGCCAGTGCCGACTGGAGTACGGCGGAATCGACGTCGCTAGTATTAATTTTCAGCCTGCTTTCTGATTAGCGTGATCGGTTACGAACGCAGCCGGGCGTTCAATTTTTGCTTGGCCGCATCGGCCAGCGCCGTCATCAACGCCTCGACCATCTCGTCTTGTAAGGTGTTTTGAGTATCTTGTAAGCTAAAGCGGAAAGCAAGGCTTTTTTCGTCCGCCTCCAGCCCCTTGCCGCGGTATTCATCAAACAAAACAATGGCTTGCACGATCTTGCCGTTGGCGTTGGCGTTGGCGCGTGCCTCGGCCCACAAGACGTCGAGCACGTCCTGCGCCGCCACGTCCTGCTTGAGCAGCAGCGCGAGGTCGCGCGTGGCGCCCGGGAACTTGGAAATCTCCGCGTATTTTGGCACATCACGTTGCTGCAAGGCAATAGCGTCGACCTCGAACAGCACCGGCGCCTGCGGCAGATCGTACTTTTGCAGCCAGCGCGGATGCAGTTCGCCGATGAAGCCGACCACCTGGCCGTCGATCTCGACGTTGGCCGAGCGGCCCGGATGCAGCGCCGGATGCGCCGCCTTCACGAAGCGCAGCTGGCGCGGCGCGAACAAGGCTTCCAGGTCGGCCTTGACGTCGAAGAAGTCGACCGCGCGCGCGGCTTGGCCCCACTGCTCGTCGGCCACCGCGCCGTAGGCCATCGCCGCGACGCGCTTGGGCTGCTCGTAGCCGGCCACCGTCAGGGCGCCGTTTTCGACCGCCGGGTTGCGTTTGAAGATGGCACCGATCTCGAACACGCGCACGCGCGCGATCTTGCGGTTCAGGTTGTAGCGCACGTTCGCCAGCAAGCCGCCGATCAGCGCCGAGCGCATCACGCTCAACTGGCTGGCGATCGGATTTTGCAGCTGGATCGGCGCGCCGTTGCCGGCGAAATCGAGTTCCCAGGCCGCTTCGACGAAGCTCATGTTGACCACTTCCTGGTAGCCCAGGCCGGCCAGTTGGTGGCGCACCGCGAACAGCGAACGGGTGTTTTCCGGCGCGATCTTCATCTCGCAGCGCGCCAGCGGCGGCAGCGCCGGAATGTTTTCGAAGCCGTACACGCGCGCCACTTCCTCGATCAGGTCTTCCTCGATCTCGATGTCGAAGCGGTACGACGGCGCCGTCACCGAGAACACGCCCTCTTCCTGCGTGAACGGCAGCGCCAGGCGGGTGAAGATGTCGCCGATCACGGCGTCCGTCAACGGCACGCCGATCACCTTTTGGGCGCGCGCGGTGCGCAGCTTGACCGGCGCGCGCTTCGGCAGGTTGACGACATGGTCGTCGACCGGGCCGACCTGGGTTTGCTGGGTGCCGCAGATTTCGACGATCAGCGAGGTGATGCGCTCGATGTGTTCGGCCGTGGTGGCGAAGTCGACCCCGCGCTCGAAGCGGTGCGCCGCGTCGGTCGAGAAATTGAAGCGCCGCGCGCGGCCCTGGATCGCGTTCGGATACCAGAACGCCGCCTCCAGGTAGATGCTGTCGGTGTCGTCCGAGACTGCCGTGGCGTCGCCGCCCATGATGCCGGCCAGCGATTCGATCTCCTTGTCGTCGGCGATCACGCCGATCCACTCGTCGACCGCGACGGTGTTGCCGTTCAACAGCTTGAGCGATTCGCCCGCCTTGCCCCAGCGCACATTCAAGCCGCCGTGGATCTTGGCCAGGTCGAACACGTGGCTCGGCCGGCCCAGTTCCAGCATCACATAGTTGGAGATGTCGACCAGCGCCGACACCGGCCGCTGGCCGCTGCGCTCGAGGCGCTGCTTGATCCAGTCCGGCGTGCTGGCCTTCGGATTCAGGCCGCGGATGACGCGCCCGGTGAAGCGCCCGCACAGGTCCGGCGCGCTCACTTTAACGGGCAGCACCTCGGCGCTGGTGACGGGCACCTGGCGCCATTGCGGCGCCAGCAGGGACTCGCCGGTCAGCGCCGACACTTCGCGCGCCACGCCCAGCACCGACAGGCAATCGGCCTTGTTCGGCGTGAGCTTGATGGTGAACTTCAAATCGTTGAGCGCGTAGTAGTCGCGGAAGTTGCGCCCGACCGGCGCGTCGTCGGGCAGCTCGAGCAGGCCGGCGTTTTCCTCCGACAGCTTCAGTTCGCGCGCCGAGCACAGCATGCCTTGCGACTCGACCCCGCGCAGCTGGCCGACCTTGATCTCGAACGGCTTGCCGTCCGCGCCCGGCGGCAGCAGCGCGCCGGCCATCGCGCACACGACCTTCAGGCCGGGGCGCACGTTCGGCGCGCCGCACACGATGTTGAGCAGGCTGCCGGTGCCGACGTCGACCTGGCACACGTTCAGGCGGTCGGCGTTGGGGTGCTTGACCATCTCGCGCACCTGGCCGACGACGACGTTGGAGAACGGCGGGGCGACCGCCTCGACGGCCTCCACTTCGAGACCGGACATGGTCAGCAAATGGGCCAGTTCATCCGAAGTCATCTTCGGATTCACCATGGTGCGGAGCCAGTTTTCGGAAAATTGCATAATCGAGCCTTCAGCGGCAAAGAATAGTCGAAGCGCGGGCGCGAACGCTCCGGCGCGGGATCGGGCGCGTGACGGGCACGCGCCGCGGCCTTAGTTGAATTGCTTCAGGAAGCGCAGGTCACCCTCGTAGAACAGGCGCAGGTCGTTGATGCCGTAGCGCAGCATCGTCAGGCGCTCCAGGCCGGAGCCGAAGGCGAAGCCGATGTACTTCTCGGGATCGAGGCCGAAGTTTTTCACCACGGTCGGATGCACTTGGCCGGCGCCCGACACCTCCAGCCAGCGCCCCTTGAGCGGGCCGGAGCCAAAAGCGATGTCGATCTCGGCCGACGGTTCGGTGAACGGGAAGTAGGACGGCCGGAAGCGCACCTGCAAGTCGTCGGTCTCGAAGAAGGCCTTGACGAAGTTGAGGTAGACGCCCTTCAGGTCGGCGAAGCTGATGTCCTCGGCGATCCACAGGCCCTCGACCTGGTGGAACATCGGCGAGTGGGTGGCGTCGCTGTCGACGCGGTAGGTGCGCCCCGGCGCGATCACCTTGATCGGCGGCTGGTGGGTGCGCGCGTAGCGCACCTGCATCGGGCTGGTGTGCGTGCGCAGCAGCAGCGGCTTGCCCTCGCTGTCGTTGCCGTCGATGTAAAACGTGTCCTGCATCGAACGCGCCGGATGGTTCTCCGGGCTGTTCAAGGCGGTGAAATTGGTCCAGTCGGTTTCGATCTCCGGGCCGTCGGCCACGTCGAAACCGATCGAGCGGAAGATCTCCTCGACCCGCTCCCAGCTGCGCATCACCGGATGGATGCCGCCCGGGGCGCGTCCGCGGCCCGGCAACGAGACGTCGACCGCCTCGCCCGACAGGCGCGCCTGCAACTGCGCCTCGGCCAGGGCGTCGCGGCGCGCGGTGAGCGCATCCTCGATCCGCACCTTGACGGCGTTGATCAGGGCGCCCTGCGCCTTGCGCGCGTCCTGGTCGAGCTTGCCCAACCCCTTCATCAATTCGGTGATCTGGCCGGTCTTGCCAAGGTACTTGGCCTTGGCGTTTTCAAGTGCGGCGGCGTCCGGCGCGGCGATAAAGTCAGCCTGGGCCGAAACGACCAGTTCTTGCAAGGAGTTCATGCGTATGTTTTTCCTGTACCGGCGGGCGCGCGGCCGCTCAAGGCGGGGCGCCGCATCCACAATCAAAAACGGGGCACAGGTCTACACCTCTGCCCCGCTCTTTTCACGCCGCGCGAAGCGGCGTCAACCTGCAATCGCGCTTACGCGGCGATTTTTGCTTTCACTGCGTTGACAATCGCGGCGAAGGCCGGCTTGTCCATCACAGCCATATCGGCCAGAACCTTACGGTCCAGTTCGATCGAAGCTTTTTTCAGGCCGTTCATGAACACGCTGTAGGTCATGCCGTGTTCGCGCGAAGCCGCGTTGATACGGGTGATCCACAGTGCGCGGAAGACGCGCTTCTTGTTGCGGCGGTCGCGGTAGGCGTATTGGCCTGCGCGCATGACCGCTTGCTTGGCGATCCGGTAGACCTTGCTGCGGCGACCACGGTAGCCTTTAGCTTGGTTTAAGATCTTTTTATGACGGGCACGAGCTGTAACCCCACGTTTTACTCTAGGCATAGTAACTCCTTAAATTGAGTGTGAGATTAAGCTGTTGGCATCATGCGGTAGACGGACTTGACGTCTGCCGCATTGACATTCGTGGTGCCGCGCAACTGGCGCTTGACCTTGGTGCTTTTCTTGGTCAGGATGTGGCGTTTGAAAGCGTGACCCGACTTGACAGTTCCACCTGGACGCACGCGAAAACGTTTCTTCGCGGAGCTTTTGGTTTTCATCTTTGGCATAGCAATCTGTCCTTTTATGGACAGCTCCATTTTTAACAGGATTGCAGGTGGCAACGGTGCGTTGCGCTTAGATGCCTGCTTTCACTGGTGATGCGACGGATGCGAGTCCGCCGCAGTTCGCGCCCGCCGCCCGTTGCCGGGCCGCTGGCGCAAATGCTTCCGGGGCCGCCGCTGCGCGCCACACTCAAGCGCACACCGCGACCGCCCACGGCCTTACTTTTTCTTCTTCGGCGAGAGCACCATGATCATCTGGCGCCCTTCCATCTTCGGAAACTGCTCGACCTGGCCATACGGTTCCAGATCGGCCTTCAAGCGCTCGAGCATGCGGAAACCGATGTCCTGGTGCGCCATCTCGCGACCGCGGAAGCGCAGCGTGATCTTGGTCTTGTCGCCTTCGTCGAGGAATTTGATCAGATTGCGCAACTTGATGTTGTAGTCGCCATCATCGGTGCCGGGACGGAATTTGACTTCCTTGACCAGGATGATTTTCTGCTTCAATTTCGCTTCGTGAGCCTTCTTCTGCTCCGAATACTTGAATTTGCCGTAGTCCATCAAACGGCACACCGGCGGCTGCGCCGTCGGCGCGATCTCGACCAGATCGACGTTCGCCTCTTCGGCCAGACGGAAGGCTTCGGCCAGGCTCACGATACCGAGCGGCTCGTTCTCGACCCCACTTAAACGCATTTCAGGGGCGGTAATTTCGCCGTTGATGCGATGCGACTTGTCAGTAGCTATTGCAGTTTCCTTTAAAAATCTTAAAAAACGGACGTGCTGCGAGTGATCAGGCTTTACGCTCGACTTCGTCTTGCAGTCGCTGCGCCAGGGCTTCGACGGACATCACGCCCAAGTCGACATTGCCCCGCGCCCGCACGGCCACGGTTCCGGCTTCCCGCTCTTTATCGCCGACCACAATGATGTAAGGCAGTTTTTGAACGGAATGTTCGCGTATTTTATAGGTAATCTTCTCATTGCGCAAATCGGCTTGCACGCGCAAGCCCGCTTTGCGCAGCTTTGCCACCACATCCTGCACATAATCGGCCTGCGCGTCGGAGATGTTGAGCACCGACACTTGCACCGGCGCCAACCAGAGCGGCAGCGCGCCGGCGTAGTTTTCGATCAGGATGCCGATAAAACGTTCCAGCGAACCGACGATCGCGCGGTGCAGCATGACCGGCACCTTGCGCGAATTGTCGACCGCGACATATTCGGCGCTCAGGCGGCCCGGCATCGACGGATCGATCTGCATGGTGCCGACCTGCCAGGCGCGGCCCAGGCTGTCCTTCAGGTGGTATTCGATCTTCGGGCCGTAGAACGCGCCCTCGCCCGGCAACTCGGTCCAGCTCACGCCGCAGGCGCGCAGCGCCGAGCGCAGGGACTCCTCGGCCACGTCCCAGCTCTCGTCGCTGCCGATGCGGCTGCTTGGCCGCAACGCCAGCTTGACGTCGATCCGCTCGAAGCCGAACGCCGCGTAGACCGCCATCGCCTGGGTGTGGAAGGCCTCCACCTCGGCCGGAATCTGCTCCTCGGTGCAGAAGATGTGGCCGTCGTCCTGGGTGAAGCCGCGCACGCGCATGATGCCGTGCAGCGCGCCGGACGGCTCGTTGCGGTGGCACTGGCCGAATTCGCCGTAGCGCAGCGGCAGATCGCGGTAGCTGCGCATGTTCGAATTGAAAATCTGCACATGACCCGGGCAATTCATCGGCTTCAGCGCGTAGGCGCGGTTTTCCGACTCGGTGCAGAACATGTTTTCGCGGTAATTATCCCAGTGGCCGGTCTTTTCCCACAGCGAGCGATCGAGGATCTGCGGACCCTTGACTTCCTGGTAGCCGCCGGCCTGGTAGATGGCGCGCATGTATTGCTCGACCTGCTGCCAGATGCTCCAGCCCTTCGGATGCCAGAACACCAGGCCCGGCGCCTCGTCCTGGAAGTGGAAGAAGTCGAGCTGCTTGCCGAGCTTGCGGTGGTCGCGCTTTTCCGCCTCCTCCAGATTGTGCAGATAGGTTTCCTGGTCTTCCTTCTTGGCCCAGGCGGTGCCATAGACCCGTTGCAGCATTTCATTTTTGGAATCGCCGCGCCAGTAGGCGCCGGCCAGCTTCATCAGCTTGAACACCTTCAGCTTGCCGGTCGACGGCACGTGCGGGCCGCGGCACAAGTCGGTGAACTTGCCTTCGGTATAGAGCGACACGTCCTGGTCGGCCGGGATCGAGGCGATGATCTCGGCCTTGTAGGCCTCGCCGATCGACTTGAAGTAATCGACGGCGGCGTCGCGCGAGAGCACCTGGCGCGTGATCGGCTCGTCCTTCTTGGCCAGCTCCGTCATCTTCTTTTCGATCGCCGCCAGATCGTCCGGGGTGAACGGGCGCTTGTACGAGAAATCGTAATAGAAGCCGTTTTCGATCGCCGGCCCGATCGTGACCTGGGCGTCGGGGAACAATTCCTTGACGGCGTAGGCGAGCAAGTGGGCGGTCGAGTGGCGGATCACTTCCAGGCCGTCGGCGTCCTTGTCGGTGACGATCGCCAGTTCGGCGTCCTTTTCGATCAGGAACGAGGTGTCGACCAACTGGCCGTCGACCCGCCCGGCCAGCGCCGCCTTGGCCAGGCCGGCGCCGATACTGGCGGCGACCTGCGCCACGGTCAGCGGGCCGTCGAACTGACGCGCGGAACCATCGGGAAGTCGGACTGTAAGCATATTGATCTCCAAGTCGGCGCGCGCGCCAGTAGGGTGTAAACGGGACAAAGACAAGAACAAAAACGGGGACGAAAAAAAACGCGGACTAGCCGCGCTTTTTTCTTTCGCAAAAGAAAGCCTTCGACTAGCGTCGCTCCCAAATACTGGTAGTCGTTCGCGGTGTCATAACCGGCTTGCCTTTCGCGCTTTTACAAATTCTGGTGGGCGGTGAGGAATTCGAATCCCCGACCCCTTGGATGTCGACCAAGTATTCTAACCAGCTGAACTAACCGCCCGAAGACCAGCATTATAGAGAGCGATCCGAACAAAGACAAGGGCTTTTTTATCGCTACGCCCGGCGCGCCTCCAACACCCCGCTCACGTCCTGGATCGCGGAAAGCGCCTTCAACAATTGCGCCGTCGCGCCGATCTCGGCCGTGAAGGTCATGCGCGCCTGCCCCTTGGCGCTTTGGGTGTTGACGCCGATGACGTTGATCTTCTCGCGCGAGAACACTTCCGAGATGTCGCGCAGCAGGCCCTGGCGGTCGCCGGCCAGCACGAACAGGTCGACCGGATAGACGGTGTCCTTGGCGGCGCGGCCCCATTCGGTTTCGATCACGCGCTCGGGCGCATGGGCGCGCATCTCGGCGAAGTTCTTGCAGGTGGCGCGGTGGATCGAGACGCCCTTGCCGCGCGTGACGAAGCCGAGGATCGGGTCCGGCGGCGCCGGCTTGCAGCACTTGGCCAGCGCCGTCATCAAGCCCTCGGTGCCGACCACCAGCACGCCCGACTTGGCGCCCTGCTCGACGCTGGAGGCGCGGCTCTTGCCGAGCACCACCGCGTCCTCCGGCTCCGACGCGTCGCCGCCGTCGTGCAGCGCCAGCTCCAGGTGGCGCATCTTGAACTCGTCCTTGCCGACCGACAGGAACAACTCGTCGACCTTGGCGAAGCCGAGCTTTTGCGCCAGCGCCTCCAGGTTGACGGCGGTCTTGCCCTCGCGCTGCAGCGCCTTCTCCACCAGCGCGCGCCCGTGCGACAGGGTCTCCTCGATGTCGATGGCGTGGAACCAGGCCCGCACCTTGGAGCGGGTGCGGTTGCTGGCGGCGTAGTCGGCGCCGAGCCAGTCGCGCGACGGGCCGGCCGTGCCGGGCGCGCCCTTGGCGGTGATGATCTCGCAGGTCTGGCCGTTCTTCAGCGCCGTGTTGAGCGGCACCATGACGCCGTCCACGCGCGCGCCGCGGCAGCGGTGGCCGATGTCGGTGTGCAAGTGGTAGGCGAAGTCGATCGGCGTGGCGCCGACCGGCAGTTCGAGCACCCGCGCCTGCGGCGTGAGCACGAAGATGCGGTCGTCGAGCGTGGCCGACTTGAGCTTTTCGACCCACTCGCGCTGGATCTCCTCCTGCCCGACGACGGACTCGGCCACGTCCGACTTCCAGGCCAGCAGCTGGCGCAGCCAGGCGATCTTCTCGTCGTATTTCTGGCCCGAGAAGTTGGAGCCGCCCTCCTCCTTGTAGCGCCAGTGCGCCGCCACGCCGTACTCGGCGAAGCTGTGCATCTCGTTGGTGCGGATCTGCACTTCGAGCGGGCGGCCGTCGTCGGCGGTGACCACCGTGTGCAGCGACTGGTAGCCGTTGGGCTTCGGGCGCGAGATGTAGTCGTCGAACTCCTTCGGGATCGGGGTCCAGATGTTGTGCACCACGCCCAGCACCGTGTAGCAGGTCTTGACGTCGGCGACGATGACGCGGAAGGCGCGCACGTCGTAGAGCTCGCTGAAATCGAGCTCCTTGCCGCGCATCTTGTTCCAGATGCTGTAGATATGCTTGGGACGGCCGAACACCTCGGCTTGAATGCCGGCCTGGGCCAGCTCGCTTTGCAGGCGCAGGATGGCCGACGAGACGAAGCCCTCGCGCATCATGCGTTTTTCTTCGAGCATCTTGGCGATGCGCTTGTAGGCCTCCGGCTCGATGAAGCGGAACGACAGGTCCTCCAGCTCCCACTTGAGCTGCCAGATGCCGAGCCGGTTGGCCAGCGGCGCGTACAGGTCGAGCGTCTCGCGCCCGTAGGCGGCGGTGTAGTCGTCGAAGCGCTTCTGGTCGGCGAAGTAGCGCAGATTGATCACGCAGGAGGCAAGCCGCACCAGCACCACGCGCATGTCGCTGGCCATCGCCAGCAGCATCTTGCGCAGCGTCTCCACCTGTGCCATGCCCTGCTGGGCGGCGTTGCGCCCGCGCCCGCCGCCGCCGTGCTGGCCCAGGGTCAGTTCGCGCAGCCGGATCAACTGGCGCACGCCGGCTGCCAAGTCGGCCACCTGCTGGCCGAAGCGCGCCTCGAGCAGGCCGGCCTGGGTCGGCTCGAGCAGGGTCAGCTCGAACAGCAGGCCGGCGATGCGGGTTTCGGCGTCGCTGCGCAGGAAGGCCAGCGTGTTGGCCACGCCGAGCGAGAATTCGAACGCCGGCTGGCCGCTGAAATTGAGGCGGCCGGCGTACACCTCGGCGGCGTAGGCCAGCGCGTCGCGCACCCGCGCGCTGTCGGCCTCGCCCAGACCCTGCAGCAGTTGGCCGGCGGAAGCGCCGTCTTGAATCGCGATGGAAACCATGTCACTCCCGATGCTGGGCGGCGACGATCACGACCTCGATCAGGCAGGCCGGATCGGCCAGCTTCGCCTCGACGGTGGCGCGCGGCGGCGCGTGGCCGGGCGCCACCCAGGCGTCCCAGACCTCGTTCATGCCGGCGAAGTCGGCCATGTCGGGCAGGTAGATCTGGCACGACAGGATCGCGCCCTTGTCGCTGCCGGCCTCGGCCAGCAGACGGTCGATGTGGGCCAGCACCTGGCGGGTCTGGCCGGCGATGCCCTGCGCGGTGTCGTCGGCGATCTGGCCGGCCAGATACACGGCGCCGTTGTGGATCGCCGCCTCGGACAGGCGTTTGCCCACGTGCAGGCGCTCAACTTTGTTACTTGTTTCCATACTGGTTTCCATACTCTTTTCTAAAGCGAACTACTGATTCGGGTTCAGCAAAAATTCTTGCGCGATGGCGATCTGGTCGGCGTGGGTGAAGGTCGGCGCGTGGCCGACGGCGGCGATCTCAACGAGCCGGGCGCGCGGGCCGCGCCCGGCCATCAGCTCGGCGGTTGCGCGCGACAGCAGATCGGAATCGGCGCCGCGCACCAAGAGGGTCGGGCAGCGAATCGCGTCGTAGGTCGCCCACAGCAGCGCCTCGTCGGCCTTGGCCGACTCCGGCGTGGCCGTTTGAAACGGCAGCGCCAGCCCCATGTCGTAGTGGCGCGCCCAGCTGCCGTCCGGCGCCTGGCGCAGCACGTCGGCGGCCAGCTTGCGCCACTCCGCCTCGGTGTGCTCGCCGAACGACAGCGAGACGGCGCGGATGTACGCCGCGCCCTCCTCAAAACTGGCGAAGCGCAGGTCCTGGCCGATGTAGTCGCCGATGCGCCGCAAGGCCTCCGGCGCGAGGGTCGGGCCGATGTCGTTGAGCACCAGCTTGTCGACCGGGCTGTCGGGCAGCGAGGCCAGGCCCATGCCGATCAGACCGCCCATCGAGGTGCCGAACCAGGCCACGCTCTGGCGCTCGCCGTTGGCCAGCACGCGCGCCAGCAAGGTCACCATGTCGCTGACGTATTGGGGAATCCGGTAGCACTGCGGATTGAGCAGCCGGCCCGAGCGGCCGCGGCCGACCACGTCGGGGCAGATCACCCGGTAGTGCGCGGCCAGCGCGCGCGCCAGGTTGTCGAAGTCGTCGGACACGCGCGTGACGCCGTGCACGCACACCAGCACGTTCGGATTGTCGGCCGCGCCCCACTCCTTGTAGGCCATGCGGTGCAGGCCGGAGGGGGAGATGCATTGCACAGACTTGATTGCCGCTTCGATCATGCCAACTCCTTGTCAAAAACGCATTCTGGCGCGGGAACGGCGAATATTCGCCGGCGCGGCGTGCCGTTTTATACACGCCGATTACATTTTACCGGGCGTTGCGCTTAAAATCCTACCGAAGTAAAGCGGCGCCCGATTTTCGATCACTCAACCGAATCATTTAACCCAGAGGACTTCATGACCAGCACCATGTTAAGCGGCAAGACCGCACTCGTCACCGGCTCGACTTCCGGCATCGGCCTGGGCATCGCCCGCGCGCTGGCCGAACAGGGCGCCAACATCGTGTTCAACGGCTTTGGCGACGCCGCCGAAATCGCCCAGTTGCAAAAGGATGTGGCCGCCGAATTCGA
The DNA here is from genome assembly GCA_014379395.1 of Burkholderiaceae bacterium. Taxonomy (GTDB): domain Bacteria; phylum Pseudomonadota; class Gammaproteobacteria; order Burkholderiales; family Burkholderiaceae_D; genus Janthinobacterium. Next base: position 6,608 of record JACMLV010000811.1, on the reverse strand, counting down.
CGTGCAAACGGCGTATCACAACGCCGACATGTCCAAGCCGGCCGAGATCGAGGCGCTGATCGCCTTCGCCACGGCGACCTTCGGCGGGGTCGACGTGCTGGTCAACAACGCCGGCATCCAGTATGTGGCCAACGTCGAGGATTTCCCGGTCGAGCGCTGGGACGCCGTCATCGCCATCAACCTGAGCTCGGCCTTCCACACCTCGCGCCTGGTGCTGCCGCGCATGCGCGAGCAGAACTGGGGCCGCATCATCAACCTGGCCTCGGTGCACGGCCTGGTCGGCTCGGCGCAGAAATCGGCCTATGTCGCCGCCAAGCACGGCCTGATCGGCCTGACCAAGGTCAGCGCGCTGGAAACGGCGCACACCGGCATCACCGTCAACGCGATCTGCCCCGGCTGGGTCTTGACCCCGCTGGTGCAAAAGCAGGTCGACGCGCGCGCCGCGCAAAACGGCATCAGCATCGAGGAGGCCAAGAAGGCGCTGCTGGTCGAAAAGCAGCCGTCGGGCGAATTCGCCACGCCGGCCGAACTGGGCGCGCTGGCCGTGTTCATGTGCAGTCCGGCGGCCAACCAGGTGCGCGGCGTGGCCTGGAACATGGACGGCGGCTGGGTCGCCCAGTAAGCGGCGCGCCAGCCCGGACTCGGGCCGGCCGGCGGCAATGATGCGGGGCGCTCGGGCGCCCCGTTTTTGCATGTCCGCACAGGCCCTGCGGTTTTCCACAATTGAAGCCATCGTTCATAACGGCAATGATACGGACTCAATTTTGGCAAGTGGGAGACAACCGTGAAACAACCATTTTATAAAGTCCTGTACATCCAAGTGCTGTTCGCCATCGTGTGCGGCGTGCTGCTGGGTGTGTTCTATCCGACCAACGCGATCGACATGAAGCCGCTCGGCGACGGCTTCATCAAACTGATCAAGATGATCATCGCGCCGGTGATCTTCTGCACCGTCGTCGCCGGCATCGCCGGCATGCAGGACGTCAAGAAAATCGGCCGCGTCGGCGGCAAGGCCCTGCTCTACTTCGAGGTCGTCTCCACCCTCGCGCTGGCGATCGGTCTGATCGTGGCCAACGTGCTGCAGCCGGGCGCCGGCTTCAACGCCGATCCGTCCAAGCTCGACACCACCGCGCTGTCGGCCTACACCAAGGCCAAGCCGATGACGACCACCGACTTCCTGATGAACGTCATCCCGAACACCTTCGTCGACGCGTTCGCCAAGGGCGACATCTTGCAGGTGCTCCTGATCTCGATCCTGTTCGGCTTCGCGCTGTCGCTGCTGGGCGAACGCGGCCGTCCGATCACCAAGCTGATCGACGAACTGTCGCACGCCATCTTCGGCGTGGTCGGCATCATCATGAAGGTCGCCCCGATCGGCGCGTTCGGCGCGATGGCCTTCACCATCGGCAAGTTCGGCCTGGCCTCGCTGATCCCGCTGCTCAAGTTGATGGGCTCGTTCTACCTGACCTGCGGCCTGTTCATCTTCGTCGTGCTCGGCGCGATCGCCAAATACACCGGCTTTTCGATCGTGCGCTTCATCGTCTACATCAAGGAAGAGTTGCTGATCGTGCTGGGCACGAGCTCGTCGGAGAGCGCGCTGCCGGCCCTGATGACCAAGCTGGAAAAACTCGGCTGCTCCAAGTCGGTCGTCGGCCTGGTGGTGCCAACCGGCTATTCGTTCAATCTGGACGGCACCAACATCTACATGACGATGGCGGCCCTGTTCGTGGCGCAGGCCACCAACACCGAGCTGACCCTGACGCAGGAACTGACCATCCTCGGCGTGGCGATGCTGACCTCGAAGGGCGCCTCGGGCATCACCGGCGCCGGCTTCATCACGCTGGCGGCGACGATGGCGGTGGTGCCGACCATTCCGGTGGCCGGCATGGCGCTGATCCTGGGCATCGACCGCTTCATGAGCGAGTGCCGCGCGCTGACCAACTTCATCGGCAACGGCGTGGCCACCGTGGTGGTGTCGCACTGGGAGAAGGAACTCGACCACAAGCAGCTCGACAAAGAGCTGAACAGCCCGGCCGGCGCCTCGCACACCCCGGCCTTCGACGAGATCGCCGTCGAGCTCGACAAAGAACTGCACATGACTAAATAAGCCAAGCGCGGCAAAAAAAGGCCCCGGAAGTTCGCTTCCGGGGCCTTTTTCATTGCGCGGCGGCGGTTCGCCGCGGCTACGCTTTCAGGCGGCCGCCGGGGCCGCCCCGCGCTCTTACAAGCCGCTCACGTCGAGCGGCGCCTCGGTGGCCGCGACCACCTGCTCCTTGGTCACGCCGGGCGCCAGTTCGACCAGCTTCAAGCCGTTCGGCGTCACTTCGATCACGCCCAGGTCGCTGATGACGAGGTCGACCACGCCGACGCCGGTCAGCGGCAGGTCGCAGTGCTTGAGCAGCTTGGGCGAGGTGCTGCCGTCCTTGGCGGTGGCGACGTGCTCCATCAGCACCACCACGCGCTTGACGCCGGCGACCAGGTCCATCGCGCCGCCCATGCCCTTGACCATCTTGCCGGGAATCATCCAGTTGGCCAGGTCGCCGTGCTCGGACACCTGCATCGCGCCCAGGATGGCCAGGTTGATCTTGCCGCCGCGGATCATGCCGAAGGAATCGGCCGAGCTGAAGTAGGCGGCCCCGGGCAAGGCCGTCACGGTCTGCTTGCCGGCGTTGATCAGGTCGGCGTCCACCTCGGCGTCGGTCGGGAACGGGCCGATGCCGAGCAAGCCGTTTTCCGACTGCAAAAACACTTCCATGTTTTGCGGCACATAGTTGGCCACCAGGGTCGGCAAGCCGATGCCCAGGTTCACATAAAAACCGTCCTGCAGTTCCTTCGCCGCGCGCGCGGCCATTTCATCACGAGTCCATGCCATAGTAATCTCCGTCTTTCTTGTCAGGCCAAAGCCTCAGTTGGCGCGCACGGTGCGCTGTTCGATGCGTTTTTCCGGATTCGGATTGACGACGATGCGATGCACGAAAATGCTCGGCGTGTGAATCTGGTCGGGATCGATCTCGCCCACCTCGACCAGCTTTTCGACCTCGACGATGGTGACCTTGCCGGCCATCGCGACGTTCGGATTGAAGTTGCGCGCCGTCTTGCGGTAAACCAGGTTGCCGGCCCGGTCCGCCATGTAGGCCTTGACCAGGGACACGTCGGCCACCAGGCTGCGCTCCATGACGTACTGCTCGCCGTCGAATTCGCGGATTTCCTTGCCCTCGGCGACGATGGTGCCGACCCCGGTCTTGGTGAAGAAGGCCGGGATGCCCGAGCCGCCGGCGCGCAGTTTTTCGGCCAGCGTGCCCTGCGGCGTGAATTCGAGCTCCAGTTCGCCGGCCAGGTACTGGCGCGCGAACTCCTTGTTCTCGCCGACGTAGGAGGCGATCATTTTCTTGATCTGGCGGGTCGTCAGCAACTGGCCCAGGCCGAAGCCGTCGACGCCGGCGTTGTTCGAAATGGCGGTCAAGCCGCTCACCCCGGAATCGCGCAACGCTTCGATCAAGGCCTCGGGAATGCCGCACAAACCGAAGCCGCCGACGGCGATGGTTTGACCGTCTTGCACCAGGCCGGCCAACGCCGAGGCGGCGTCAGGATAAACTTTATTCATTTGCGTCCCTCTTCTTTTGTTAAGCTGTTGCGTTCGAATGCAGCGTATCAGCATAGAATACGTTAGTCAAAAGCACAATACCGTAATGCAACCTAGTCTTGAACTCTATAAATAGAACTGAATGCGCCCGATGAATGTCCCGCCCGCTATCGATTTCGAGACCATTTTCCTGTACGCGCCGGTCGGCATGTGCGTCTCGGAAAATCGTGTCATTCACACCTGCAACGAGGTGCTGGCCGCCACGTTCGGCTATACGCGCGCCGAGCTGGTCGGCCAGTCGTTCGAGGCGTTCTACCCGACCCAGGACGACTTCCTGCGCACCGGCGACCGCATCGTGCCGATCATGAACGCGCGCGGCCTGTATTCGGACGAGCGCATCATGCGCCGCGCCAGCGGCGAATTGTTCTGGTGCCATATCAGCGGCCACGCGCTGCAGCCGAACAATCCGCTCGGGCCGGGCATCTGGACGTTTCAGGATGTCAGCGAGAAGCGCCCGGTGACGGCCAACCTGACGCCGCGCGAGCGCGAGATCGCCGCCTTCCTGGTCGAGGGCAAGACCAGCAAGCAGATCGGGCGGCAGATCGACCTCAGCCCGCGCACGGTGGAAATGCACCGCGCCAAGCTGATGCGCAAGTTCTCGGCGGCCACCTCGTCCGAGCTGGTGCACAAGCTGGTCGGCCTGCCGCTGCCGCCCTGAGCCCCGGTCCGACATCCTCCTGGGCCGCGCCGAGCGGCGCGCCCAGCCCCACCGTATAAAGTCAGCGCCCGATCAGAGCGCCGTCATGCCGTCGTCGGCGGAGATGATGGCGCCGTTGATGAAGTGCGAATCGTCGCCGGCCAGCAACAGCAACAAGCCGTCGAGGTCTTCCGGCTTGCCGGCGCGCTTGCGCGGCAGCATCTCGACCAGCTTCTTGCCCTGCTCGGTGGCGAAATATTCCTCGTTGATCTCGGTCGAGATGTAACCGGGGCAGATCGCGTTCGTGTTGATGCCGTACTTGCCCCACTCGACCGCCATCGCCTTGGTCATCTGCACCACCCCGGCCTTGCTCATGCAATAGACGCCGATCTGCGGCAGCACGCGCAAGCCGGCCACCGAGGCGATGTTGATGATGCGGTGCTGCTTTTTCGGATCGCCCTTGGCGCGCGCGATCATGCGCTTGGCGGCCTGCTGGGCGACGAAGAAGGCGCCGCGCAAATTGGTGTCCATCACGAAGGCGTAATCCTCGGGCGAGACGTCGACCAGGCGCTGGGTGGTCGAGACCCCCGAATTATTGACCAGGATGTCGATCGGTCCGGCCTCGGTCTCGGCGTGCGCGATGGCCGACTTGATGCTGGCGTAATCGGTGACGTCGAGCGCGACGACGTGCGCGGCGCCGCCGTCGGCCTCGATCTCGGCGCGCAATTCCTTGAGCCGTTCGGTGCTGCGCGAGGCCAGCACCACCTGGGCCCCGGCCTGCGCCAGCACTTTGGCGAAACGCGCGCCCAGGCCGCTCGAAGCGCCGGTGATCAACGCGATCTTTCCTTCAAAATTGACTTCTATGCCCACGAGCTACTCCCTGTATTGTTCTTGTTGAAGATGATGGCGAAAGCGCCATGCCGGTGCCAAGCGCCATCATTACACAAAAGCGTGCGCGGCCCAATCCTGGCGCCGCAAAATGGCGCGCGGGCGCCCCCCCGGGTCCCGCGCCGCGCCCGCGGCCCATAGGGAAAGGCGGGGCCGGTTGAATATTTTTTTAAAATTTCCCAAAAGCATTTAATACTTTTATTGCCCCGGTCGTCTTGTACTTGTGAGAGCGCAAAAAACCGCCGCTCCAGACTGAATTCAAACTACTAGGAGTTTTATCATGCTGAGCCTTCACACCAACAACGCAGCCCTGTCCGCGCAAAACTCGATCTCCCGGACACAAACCAAATTGTCCACCTCGATGACCCGCCTGAGCACCGGTCTGCGCGTCAACTCGGCAATGGACGATGCGGCCGGCCTGCAAATCGCGACGCGTTTGAAAGCACAAACGAGCGGCATGGCCATGGCGATGCGCAACACCCAAAACGGCGTGTCGATGATGCAAACGGCCGAAGGCGCACTGGACGAAACGACGAACATCCTGGTCCGTATGAAAGACTTGGCGACCCAAGCGTCCGACGCGACCTCGAGCACCGTTGACGGCGCCGCTATGCAGGCCGAATACGACGCTCTGACGAGCGAGTTGAGCAACATCGTCAACAACACCAGCTTCGGGGGTACGAAACTGATGAACGACACCACCGGCCTGCTGTCGACCGGCGCGATCGATTTCCAGATCGGCGCTTCGACCGCTGAAAAAATGAACGTCGACGTGTCGGCCACCATTACCACCATGCACGCTTCGCTGCTGGCCGCGGCCGCCGGCTACGACAGCACCGGCGCCGGCATCGCGGCCGTTGGCAGCGACATCACCACCAACGCCGGCGCCAACACCAAAATCGACCAACTGTCGACCGCCATCGCCGACGTCGGCGCCCTGCGCTCGGCACTGGGTGCGGCTTCGAACCGTCTGGACCACGTCTACAACAACCTGGCCAACGTCTCGACCAACACCAAAGCGGCATCGGGCCGTATCATGGACGTCGACTTCGCGACCGAAAGCTCGACCATGACCTCCAGCCAAATGCAATTGCAAGCCGGTACCGCGATGCTCAAACAGAGCAATAGCACGTCCTCGCTGGTCATGTCCTTGCTGCAATAACAAGGCAAGCATCCCGATCCTCATTGGTCGGGATAGCAAGGAGCCAGCCGTTGATCGGCTGGCTTTTTTTTTAGTTATGGCAGAACACTATGGCGATAGACCGCATTTCAGGCAATCCGATGGCGCCGCTGATCACGCAGCGCCTCGACGTGAGCAACGCCACCGTGCTGGCGCCCGACCGGGTGCAGCCGTTGGTGCCGATCGGACCGTTCATGGCGGCCTCCCCCGATCCCGGCCTCGGCCTCACGCCCGGCCAGGGCGGCCAGGGCCTGGGCCAG
>JACMLV010000810.1 GCA_014379395.1 Burkholderiaceae bacterium | reverse complement strand
GTCTTCATCGTCGGGCTGGCCGTTCCGCTGGGCATACTGCTGCCGGCCGACACGATGAGCTATCCGCGCATGCTGGCCTTTTCGCAGCACATCGTCGGCAAGCTGATCCTGCTGGCGATCATCGTGCTGTTCCTGTGGCACGCCGCGCACCGGATTTACAAAAGCCTGCACGACGTCGGCATCCATCCGAGCCCGCAATCGAAGCTGGCCTGCTACGGCACGGCGATGATCGGCAGCCTGATCGCCGTGTATTGCCTGATAAAAGTGGGGTTTTAAAATGAAGGATCAACGTGAACAGCGCCGCCGGCGTAAATTCATCGCACGGGCTTTGGCTAGCCGTGATAACGCAAAGCGCACAGGGGTCTACGTCCGAGCCGATGCCGTGATTGCCCGTCTCGAAGTCATGCTGGCGGCGGCCAGGGCCGGCAAGTAAGTTTGCGATTCTCCAAAAGCGTCACCGTTTTGGCGCTAAGTCACCGGTGCGAAGACGATTTGCTGCTGAGTGTCAGCTGAGTAGGGTGGGCACGCTCTTGTGCCCACGCGGGCGCACGACAGCGTGGGCACAAAAGCGCTGCCCACCCTACGGTTCGTCCACTTAATCCGGTGCATCAGGCCTCTGCGCCGAACACGCGCGCCTCGCCCAGCAAGGCCGTCAGCTGCTCGGCCGCCATCGGGCGGGCGTAGTAATAGCCCTGCACGATGTCGCAGCCGGCCCGGCGCAGGAACGCGACTTGTTCGGCCGTTTCCACGCCCTCGGCCACCACCGTCATGTTCAGGCTGTGCGCCATCGCGATGATGGCGGTGGCGATCGCCTCGCCGTCGCCCGGGCAGTCGTTGACGAAGCTGCGGTCGATCTTCAACTGGTCGATCGGGAAGCGCTTCAGGTACGCCATCGACGAGTAGCCGGTGCCGAAGTCGTCGATCGACAACGGTATCCCGGCCAGCTGCATCTGCCCCATCAGCTCCAGGTTGGCGTGCACGTTCTCCATCAGCACGCCCTCGGTGATCTCCAGCTCGAGCAGGCCGCGCGGCAGGCCGGTCTCGGCCAGGATGGCGTGGATGTCGTCCATCAGGCCGGCGTCGCGGGTCTGGCAGGCCGACAGGTTGACCGCGACCCGCTCGATGCTGCCCAACAGGCCGGCGGCGCGCCAGGCCGCCGTCTGGCGGCAGGCCGTTTGCAGCACCCAGCGCCCGAGCGGGATGATGATGCCGCTTTCCTCGGCCACCGGAATGAATTCGACCGGGCTGACCGGACCCAGCTCCGGGCAGGTCCAGCGCGTCAGCACTTCGACCCCGACCATGTGCCCGCTTTCCAGGTCGATCTGCGGCTGGTAGTGCAGCGTCAGTTCGCCGCGCTCGAGCGCGCGGCGCAGGTTGGCCTCGATCAGCATGCGCTTCTGGGCCCGCAGCTCCATCTCCGGCAGGAAGGCGGCGTAGCAGTTCTTGCCCTGGTTCTTGGCGTGGTACATCGCGGTGTCGGCGTTGCGGGTCAGCGTCTGCACGTCGCGCGCGTCGAGCGGGTACAGGCTCACGCCGATGCTGGCGCTGACGTACAACTGGTGGCTGTCGAGGCCGAACGGCGCGGCCAGCGCGGCGAGGATCTTGCGCGCCACGCTGGCCAGGTCGGCGGCGCACTCGGCCGGCTCGACGATGACGACGAATTCGTCGCCGCCGATGCGGCAGATGATGTCGCTCGCGCGCAGCACCGTCGTCAGGCGCTGGGCCACCAGCTTGAGCAGGGCGTCGCCGCAGTTGTGGCCGAGCGTGTCGTTGACCACCTTGAAGTTGTCCAGGTCGAGCAGCAGCAGGCCGACGCTGCTTTCCTGGCGGTCGGCGCGCGCCAGCGCGAAGGCCATCGATTCGTTGAATTCGTGCCGGTTCGGCAGTTCCGTGACCGGGTCGACGTGGGCCAGGTAGTGCAGGTGGTTTTCGGCGCGCCGCACCGCGCGGCGCATGCGCCGCGCCATCGCGTAGGCCAGCGCGAAGGCGCACAGCGCCACCGCCAGGGTGAAGCCGGCGTAGGTGGTCAGGCGCTGGTAGACCGGGCTCATGGCGGCGCGGATGGTGACCGAGCCGATCACGTTGTCGTTCGCGCTGACGGGTTCGAACACCTCGACGTAGCCGGCGCTGTAGACGTAGTGGGCGGCAGCCAGCTCGCCGCCCGGCGCGCTTGGGGTCGGCGCGTCGCCGCGGCGGTAGGCGGCGAACAGGCGG
>JACMLV010000809.1 GCA_014379395.1 Burkholderiaceae bacterium | reverse complement strand
TGCCCTTGCCGGCGCCGGCCTGGCGCGGCAAGGGCCAGGCCAAGGGTAAGGGGGGCCACGGCCACGCCGATGCCGGCGGCGCCGGGCGGCACGACGGCGAGGTGGCCAGCTTCGTGGTCGAGTTCGACGCGCCGGTGCCGTGGTTCGGCTTCGCCGTCGCGCTCGGGCGCATCCTGCAAAAATGCGGCGACCGGATCTTGCGCGTGAAGGGCTTGATGAACGTGGCCGGCGATCCGCTGCCGCGCGTGATCCAGTGCGTGCAGGAGGTCGCCTATCCGCCGCTCAGCCTGGCGCGCTGGCCGGCCGGCGGCGCGTTCGACGACCGCCATGGCCGGCTGGTCTTCATCGCGCGTGCACTGGCGCGGGAGGATGTGCTGGCGATCCATCTGATGCTGGCCAATCTGCAGCCGAACCCGGCCAAGGCGCGCGCCGGCATGGGCGCCGATGTGCTGCCGACGCGCTGCTGGCTGAGCCATCACGGGCCGGCCGCGGCGGCCATCGAACATGCCGGATGGACCGTTCAGACCAAGCGCCTGAAGACCTGACGCCGGCGCCGGCGGCGCCGGAATTTGTGCTTGAAGCGCTCTGGGCGCGTGCGATAATTAAACAGACTTGTATATGACGGGACCCGGTCCCGGTAACAATCGATAAGCCTCGGGCTGCATCGACGAGCCGCGCAAAGCGGCCGTGCCCGCAGAGGCAATAGGAGGAGACATGAGCGGTAGCGATGTGCGGGATCTGTTCTCGCACCCCGAGCACGACAGGAAGATCCGCGAGTCGTGGGAAGGCTTTTTGAAGGAAGGCGGCTGCGCCCCCGACGCGCTGCGCTTCCTGGTCGAGGATTCCTGGCGGCGCTGTCTGGGCGCCAAGGTCGACCCCTCGATCGCCCACGCCGGCCAGCCGCTGCGCGAGGGCGACGTGTCCGAGCTGCGGCACGACCACCGCGGCTTGATCGAGGCCTGCAAGCCGGTGATGACGATGGCGCGCGACTTCCTCTCCGACACCGGCACGGTGATGGTGCTGACCGACAGCCGCGGCGTGGTGCTCGACGTCGAGGGCGACTGGGCGGCGATGGCGCCGGCCGAAAAAGTCCACCTGCTGCCGGGCGCCGCCTGGGACGAGGCGCAGTGCGGCACCAACGCGATCGGCACCGCGCTGTCGCTGCGACAGCCGGTGCAGATCCACTCGCAGGAGCATTTTTGCGAGGGCATCAAGCGCTGGACCTGTTCGGCCTCGGTGATCCGCGACCCGCTGCTGGGCGAGGTGATGGGGGTGATCGACGTGTCCGGCCTGAGCAGCAGCTATTCGCGCCACAGCCTGTCGCTGGTGGTGACGGCGGCCAACCGGATCGAATCGTTCCTGGCCAAGAAGGAGATGCAGTGCCGCTTCCAGCTGATCGAGCGCTCGATCGCGCGCTTCGCCAGCGCCGACGGCAGCGGCGCGATCCTGGTCGACCGCCACGGCCTGCCGATGAAACTCAATGAAAACGCGCCGTCGCTGCTGGCCGCGCTGGGCTACCACCTCGACCTCGGGCGGCCGTCCAAGATCGCCGGCCTGTGCGGCGCCGGCAGCGAGCCGGTGACGGCCAAGGAGGGCTTGCCGGCCTGGATGCGGGCCGAATGGGTCGAGCCGATTTTCGACAACGGCGAGCGCGTCACGCTGGTCGGGCATGGATTTCCACTCGCGGCGGATTTCACCGCGCCGGCTGCCGTTATGCTCGCACAGCAAGATCCGAAAAAGCTCGAAATCGACAGCCTGCTGAGGCCGGAGAAACACGCGGACATCGCCCGCGTGGCCCGCCTCCAACCCCATGATCCGAACAAAACGGTCTTGCTCATCATCCATGGGCTGAAGGATACGCCGGCGACGTGGGTGCCGATGATCAACCACCTGATCACGGACGAACAAATCCGGAGCAACTACCAACTCTGGTTCTACAGCTACCCGACCGGCTACCCGTATCTGTATTCCGCCGCGATTCTGCGGCGCGAGCTCGATACGATTGAACGCCGTTTTCCGCCGCGCAAAAAGATGGTCGTGATCGGCCACAGCATGGGCGGCTGTATCAGCCGGCTGCTCATCACCGACACGGGCGACAAGCTCTGGCACGAGCTTTTCAGAAAGTCGCCCGATGAGATCGCGATGCCAGCGGAAAGCAAGGCGCTGCTCCAAGAGACGTTGATTTTCC
>JACMLV010000808.1 GCA_014379395.1 Burkholderiaceae bacterium | reverse complement strand
CTCTATACGACGTGGCCATCACCGAGATGGACGCCGTGACCCAACAAAACGCCGCTCTGGTCGAGGAGGCGCCGGCCGCGCCGCCGAACCGGCCACCTTGAACACGTTGACCGCCTTGGTCAGCATGACGGCCTGGTCCTGCAACGCGGCAGCAGCGGCCGCCGCCTCCTCGACCAGAGCGGCGTTTTGTTGGGTCACGGCGTCCATCTCGGTGATGGCCACGTTGATCTGCTCGATGCCGGCCTCCTGCTCGAGTCCGGCGTTGGTGATCTCGGCCATGATGTCGGTGACGCGCTGGACGCTGGAGACGATCTCGTCCATGGTGGCGCCGGCCTGGTTGACCAGCTTGCTGCCCGCCTCGACCTTATCGACCGAGTCGCCGATCAGCTCCTTGATTTCCTTGGCCGCGCCGGCCGAGCGCTGGGCCAGGTTGCGCACCTCGGAAGCGACCACGGCGAAACCGCGGCCCTGCTCGCCGGCCCGGGCCGCCTCCACCGCCGCGTTCAGCGCCAAAATATTGGTCTGGAAGGCGATGCCGTCGATCACGCCGATGATGTCGGAGATCTTGCGCGAGGACGCGTTGATCGAGCCCATCGTGTCGACCACGCGCGCCACCACGGCGCCGCCCTTGACCGCCACTTCGCTGGCCGAGCCGGCCAGGCTGTTGGCCTGCTGCGCGTTGCCCGCGTTCTGGCGCACCGTCAGCGTCAGCTGCTCCATCGAGTTCGCGGTCTGCTGCAGCGCGCCGGCCTGCTGCTCGGTGCGGGCCGACAAGTCCATGTTGCCGGAATGGATCTGCTGCGCGGCGTCGGCGATCGTCTCGCCCGACCGCTTGATGCGGGCGATGGTCTGGCCCAGCTCCTGCTGCATGTCGCGCAGGGTGACCAGCAGGCTGCCGCGGTCGCCGGCCACGGTGCGCACCGGGGTGCGGAAGTCGCCGCCGGCGATCGCCTCGGCGATCTTGATCGCATAGGCCGGCTCGCCGCCCAGCTGGCGCCAGACGATGCGGATGATCAGGTGGGACGCCAGCATCAGGGCCGCCACCGCCACCAGCGCGAACAGGACGTTCGACATCATCAAGGAGTGCACATTGGCGGCGCTCTGCTCGAGCGTGCGCGTCAGCTGGGCGCTCTCGGCCTCGTACTGCTTCGCCAGGGCCGCGTTGACGCTCTTCAGGCCGGCCTGCATCTTCTGCACCTCCGGCTGCACGTCGCCGCTCTCGAGGCCGAGCATGATCTTGCCGGCTTTTAAGGTCGGCTGGTAATAGGCGTTGAAATCGGCCCCCGCGCGGGCGGCGAATTCGGCGTGCCCGGGCAAGAGCGCGACCTCGTCGAAGGTTTTGAGGATTTTCTTTTGCCGCGCCTGGATCGCGTCCAGGCCGTCCTTCTCGCCGTCGGCGACGGCGTGCTGCATGCCTTCGGAGATGGCCTGCACGTCGGCGATGAGGGAGTTGATCTTGTCGAGCGCCGGATAATCGACCGTGCCGGCGCGCTTGATGTTGGCCAGCGCGCCCGAGCTGAAGCTGCTGTTGATGATGATGCCCGTCGTAAATAACAACGCCGCGATGCCCGGAATGGCCCAGATCAGCTGCTTAAATGTTAATTTCATCGATGAATTTCCAAGTTTTCGACTAGTTGTTGAATGGGAACAATACTTGCGCCCGGTTCATTTTATTGTAAAATATCGTAATCGCCTCGAATTTAGCGCTATTAATTTTCACCGGCGGCACCCGCGCCGGCCGCAGCCGTTCGGCGCCGGTTCCGCCCGCCCCTTCGCGGGGCGTCCACCGCAAAGCCAAATGAACCTGAAACCCTCCCTCCAACTTGCCGTGCTGGCCGCCGCCATGAGCGGCGCCGGCGCGCACGCCGAAGTCGTCGTCATCGTCTCGTCGAAATCGACCCTGGCGCCGAGCGTCGAACAAGTGTGCCAGAGCTTCCTCGGCAAAATCAAAAACCCGGTGCCGATCACGCTCAACGAGAAGAACGCCACGCGCGACGAGTTCTACAGCAAATCGTGCAACAAGGACCCGGCCCAGGTGCGCTCGATCTGGGCCAAGCTGATCTTCACCGGCGGCGGCACCCCGCCCAAGGAAGTCGAGAACGACAAGGACATGAAGAAACTGGTCGCGGCCGATCCGCAGAGCATCGGCTACATCGACAAGAAAAACCTCGACGCCTCGGTCAAGATGATCGGCGCCGGCAACTAGGGTCCCAGCCCCCATTTCGCGGGCGGCGCGCCGCCCTGAACCCAGACCCAATCGATGCCCGCCGCGGCCGCGCCTGACGACCGGCGCGCCGTGGCGCAAATCCAACGAAAGCCCATCATGAAAAAACTCACCGCGGCCGTGCTGCTGGCCGGCGCCGGCCTGGCCCACGCCAACGACGACCTGACCCTCTCCGGCTTCGCCACCGTGACCGCCGGCAAGGCCTATTCCGGCTACAGCGGCAGCTTCAACGATTTCCAGTGCCCCTGCTTCATCGGCAACTACGAACACGGCGCCACCTACGAGAAGAATCAATGGAGCCTGGCCAAGGAATCGCTGGTCGGCGTGCAGGCGCGCTATAAATTCGACGACAAGCTCTCGGCCACCGTGCAGGGCGTGGCGCGCGCGTCCGGCTCGGCCGGGCCGAAGTTCGACTGGGCCTACCTGTCCTACGACCTGAGCCCGGACACCACCGTGCAGGTCGGCCGGCGCCGCCTGCCGATCTACGCCTACTCCGACAGCGTCTACATCGGCTACACGCTGCCGTGGGTGCGCGTGCCGCAAGACATCTACGGCTGGGAAGTCGGGGCCTACAACGGCGCCAACATCACCCAGCGCATGAGCCTGGGCAACTGGGCGGTGGCGGCCAACCTGTTCGCCGGCCGCGAAAGCACCAAGAGCAACCGGGAAATGGAGAAGATCTACTATCCGGGCTACCGCGTCGACGACGCCTGGAAGAACATCGTCGGCGGCTACGTCGACGCCTCCAACGACATCTTCGGCGCGCGCGTGATGTACATGCAGAACTCGATCGACCAGGTGTTCTTCCCGGACGACATCGGCGCCAGCCGCGGCGTGCGCCAGCGCATCATCGGCCTGTCGGCCAGCCTCGACTACAACAACTTCCTGGTGCGCGCCGAGGCCAACAGCTTCGTGCG
>JACMLV010000807.1 GCA_014379395.1 Burkholderiaceae bacterium | reverse complement strand
CTCGCGGCGCGGCGCGCGCGCGCCCGCCTCGCCTTGGACGGCATCGGCCGGCGCGCTGCGCTGTGCGGGGATCGGATTGGGGGGCAAACGTTTGTTGCTGGCTTCGGACATTGTTTTACAGGTATTTGGACGCGGAGATCGCGCGCCGAATTATAATGCCGCAGATGGAAAATCCCACCCAATTCGTCCAATGGCTGCGCTCAGTCGCGCCCTATATCCACGCTTTCCGCGGCAAGACCTTCGTCGTCGCCTTCCCCGGCGAACTGGTGACGGCCGGCGCGCTGCCGGTGCTGGCCCAGGATTTGTCGCTGCTGCACGCGCTCGGCATCAAGGTCGTCATCGTGCACGGCACCCGGCCGCAGGTGGCCGAGCAGCTGGCGCTGCGCAACGTCGAGGGCCGCTTCCACAACGGCATCCGCATCACCGACACCGCCGCGCTCGAATGCGCGAAGGAGGCCGCCGGCGAATTGCGGCTCGACATCGAGGCCGCCTTCAGCCAGGGCCTGCCGAACACGCCGATGGCGCACGCGGCGATCCGCATCATCTCCGGCAACTTCGTCACCGCGCGCCCGCTCGGCGTGATCGACGGCGTCGACCTGGAGCTGACCGGCGTGGTGCGCAAGATCGCCGCCGAGACGATCCACCCGATCCTGGCCGCCGACGCGCTGGTGCTGCTCTCGCCGCTGGGCTTCTCGCCGACCGGCGAGGCGTTCAACCTGACCATGGAGGACGTGGCCGTGTCGGCCGCGATCGCGCTGCACGCCGACAAGCTGGTCTTCATCACCGAGACGCCGATGATGAGCGACGCCAGCGACACCGAGATCCACGAGCTGTCCTCGCACCAGGCCGAGGCGGTGCTGGAGGCCGGCTTCCTGCCGCCCGACAGCGCGTTCTACCTGCGCCACGCGATCAAGGCCTGCAGCAGCGGCGTGCCGCGCGCCCACATGGTGCCGTTCAGCATCGACGGCGCGGCCCTCTTGGAGCTGTTCACCCACGACGGCGTGGGCACCATGATCAGCCACGACAACCTGGAGAGCCTGCGCCCGGCCACCATCGAGGATGTCGGCGGCATCATCAAGCTGATCGAGCCGCTCGAGGCCGACGGCACCCTGGTCAAGCGCGGGCGCGAGCTGATCGAGCGCGAGATCGAGTGCTTCTCGGTGATCGAGCACGACGGCGTGATCTTCGGCTGCGCCGCGCTGTATGCGTTCCCGGCCCAGAAGATGGCCGAGATGGCCTGCCTGACGGTGAACCCGGAGGTGCAGGCCCAGGGCGACGGCGAGCGCATCTTGAAGCACATGGAGAACCGCGCCCGGGCGGCCGGCCTGAACAAGCTGTTCGTGCTGACCACGCGCACCTCGCACTGGTTCAAAAAGCGCGGCTTCATCCCGGCCACCGTCGACGACCTGCCGAAGGACCGCCAGCACATGTACAACTGGCAGCGCAAATCCCAGGTCTTGATTAAAACTTTATAATTCGATTTTTCTACCTACCCGCTTCAGGAGCACACATGGCCCGCACCATCCATTGCATCAAATTGAACAAAGAAGCCGAAGGGCTCGATTTCGCGCCGTATCCGGGCGAACTGGGCAAGAAGATTTACGAGTCGGTGTCGAAGGAGGCCTGGGCCGCCTGGCTCAAGCATCAGACCATGCTGGTCAATGAGAACCGGCTCAACCTGGCCGATGCGCGCGCCCGCAAATACCTGGCCACGCAGATGGAGAAGCATTTCTTCGGCGAAGGCGCCGACGCCGCCGCCGGCTATGTGCCGCCGGCCGACTAAGACTAACTAAGATTAACCAAGCTAGTCGACTTGAAGCCCGGCCGCCGCGCGCGGCCGGCCGGGCCGTTGAAAACGCTACCACTGTTTTTTCGGAACCATCCCACAGCGGCATTACATCTGCCGGCACTGGCGCAATTCGCACTTGGCCATGAACACCTTGCCGTTGTCGCAAGCCATCCGGTACACCTCGACCGGGCCCGACGCCGTCAGCAAACCGGCCCCATAGCCGCCGCGGCAAGCCTGCTGCTTGGCCAGCCCCTCCACCGTCGCCGACGAAATGCCGGCGCGGAACTCCACCTTCTCGATTTCTGCTGCGCTGGCTCGGATAGTCGTCCGGCCAGCGCAGCAGAATCAGCGGCCAGCCCTGCCTGGAAGGCACCGATGCGCAGTTACGCGACATGGCACAGGCGCTCGGAAGCCGCGCGCCGGTCCTCTTGCTCGACGCGGAGGCAACCGAGGGGAATCTGGCGGCCCGGCGCGGCACCTCGCCGACCATTCTCGCCT
>JACMLV010000806.1 GCA_014379395.1 Burkholderiaceae bacterium | reverse complement strand
TTGCATGCCAAGGCCAAGCGCCGCCGCGCGCGCGGCGGCGATCCCGGACCCCTCGTCGTGGTCGGTCAAGGCCCAGACATCGACCCCGCCCGCGCGCGCGCGCGCGGCGACCGCGGCCGGCGCGAGCACGCCGTCCGACACGTTGGAATGACAATGAAGATCGACACGCAGCATAGGAAAAAAGCTCGGCAATAGAGAAGGTTGGATTGTACCTGCTTGGACAAGATACAGCGCCAGGCCACGGCCGCTCATAGTCCCGGCAGGGTGGGTGGGGCCGCCGAGGCACTGCTTTACCGTGTCCACGCGGATGTATGCGCCGCGGGGGCATAAGAGCGGTGCCTCGGCGGCCTGGACCACCCAACAATTCCGCTCGCACATTGCCCAAAGTCAGGCCAGAAAATCCTCGATCAACCGCGCCAGCTCCGCCGGCTGGTCGTGATGCAGCATGTGCCCGGCGTCGTCGAGCGTGTGGGTGCTGACATTGGCCAGATTGGCGAGGCGGCGGTCGACTTCGATGCGCGCCTGCTCCTTCGGCCCCAGCCATTTCCAGACGTCGGTGTCGGCCGCCTCGACCCACAACACCGGCGCCGTGATCGCGCGCCAGCAAGCGAGGGTCTCCTCGACCTGATACAAGAGCGGGCCGAACTGCTTGTGCGCCGGATCGCCCAGGATCTCCCACTCGCCGGCGGCGTTTTGCGCGGCCCAGTGGCGCGACAGGAAATCGGCGCGCTCGTCCGACAGGCGCGGATTGGTCTTCTGCAAGCGCGCCGCGACCGCCTCCCGGCTCGGATAAGGGCGCATCGTCGCCGCCTCGCGCAACTGGTCGAGCCAGGCCGCGTAGCGCGCCGGCGCCTGCTCCGGCCGGGTGGTCGGCAGCCCGAAACCCTCCAGATTGATCAGGCGGGCGATGCGCGCCGGGCGCACGCCGGCATACAGGCCGGCCACGTTGCCGCCCATGCTATGGCCGAGCAGATTGACCGCTTCCCCGGGACTGTAATGGTCGAGGATCGCATCGAGGTCGGCCAGATAATCCGGGAACCAATACGTGTCGGTGCCGTTGCGCTCGCTCAGCCCGAAGCCGCGCCAGTCCGGCGCGATCACATGCCAATCGCCTCGCAGGCAATCGACGACGAACTGGAACGAGGCCGACACGTCCATCCAGCCATGCACCATGAACAGCTTGGGCGCGCCCGGCCGGCCCCAGTGCCGCACAAGGTATTGCAGGCCGCGCACGTCCAGCCATTCGGAACGAGAAGGTGTGATCATTAGGATTGCCTTGAAAGTGAAACCGGCGCCGCCAACTACTTGTTGGGCGGGCAGGAAAAGAAATAAGCGAACGGTCGTGCCGGGATTATACATGGGGCATATAGATGGGTGCCCGGCGGCGCCTCCGGCCTTTCATCGTTCCTGTTGGAAACTGTCCGCAACAGCGTAAAATAGCGCCGACTCCCAGAAACCCACTTGCCAGGCAACTATGACCATCTACCAGCTGGGCGCCGACGCGCCGCAGATTGACGCCACCGCCTTCGTCGCCGATTCGGCCGCCCTGATCGGCAAGGTCACCATCGAGGCCAACGCCTCGGTCTGGTTCGGCGTGACCATCCGCGGCGACAACGAGCGCATCACCATCGGCGAGAACAGCAACGTGCAGGAATCGACCGTGATGCACACCGACATGGGCTTCCCGCTCGTGGTCGGCAAGAACGTCACCATCGGCCACCAGGCCATGCTGCACGGCTGCACCATCGGCGACGGCGCCCTGATCGGCATCCAGGCCGTGATCCTGAACGGCGCCAAGATCGGCAAGGGCTGCCTGGTCGGCGCCGGCGCGCTGGTCACCGAAGGCAAGGAATTTCCGGACAACTCGCTCATCATCGGCTCGCCGGCGAAGGCGGTGCGCACCCTGACCGAGGAAGACACGGCGCGCCTGCGCGCCAACTGCCTCAACTACGTCGAGCGCGGCCAGCTGTTCAAGACCCAACTCAAGCAAATCGGATAAGAATCGGAACCACCAGAATGACCAAGCAAGCCGGCGCGGATACACTGCAAAAATTCATCTTCGAAAACGCCGCCGTGCGCGGCGAATTCATCGACCTCTCCAGCACCTGGCGCGAAGTGCTGTCGCGCCACGCCTACCCGGCGGCGGTGAAAACCGTGCTGGGCGACATGGTCGCGGCCACCGCCCTCTTGTCGGCCAACCTGAAATTCAACGGCTCGATCATCATGCAGATCCACGGCGACGGCCCGGTGCGCCTCTTGGTGGTCGAATGCGACGCCGCGCTGCGCCTGCGCGCCACCGCCAAGCTCGCGCCCGACGCTGTAGTGCCGGACGACGCCAGCGCGACCGCGCTGCTCAACGCGCACGGCAAGGGCCGCTTCATCATCACCCTCGACCCGGCCGACAAGATGCCGGGCCAGCAACCATACCAGGGCATCGTCCCGCTCGACGGCGACGACGTCGCCACCGTCATCGAAAACTACATGCTGCGCTCCGAGCAACTCGACACCAAGCTCTGGCTGGCGACCGACGACAACACCGCGCGCGGCCTGCTGCTGCAAAAGCTGCCTTACCACGGCGGCAAGGCCGAGACCACGCCCGTGTCCGAAGACGACGCGCTGGAAACCTGGAACCGCGCCGTCATGCTGGCCTCGACGCTCAAGCGCGAGGAAATGCTGACGACCGACAACATGACGCTGATGCAGCGCCTGTTCTGGGAAGAAACGATCCGCGTGTTCGATCCGGCGCATCCCAGCTTCCACTGCACCTGCACCCGCGAAAAGGTCGGCAACATGCTCAAGATGCTGGGCCGCGAAGAAATCGACGGCGCGCTGGCCGAACTGGGGCAGGTCGACGTCAACTGCGACTTCTGCAACCAGCACTACGCGTTCGACAAGGTCGACTGCGCCCAGCTGTTCGTCAGCGACGCGCCGGCCGAGATCCTGCTGGCGCC
Source organism: Burkholderiaceae bacterium (assembly GCA_014379395.1). Lineage (GTDB taxonomy): Bacteria > Pseudomonadota > Gammaproteobacteria > Burkholderiales > Burkholderiaceae_D > Janthinobacterium. The sequence goes on along the minus strand of JACMLV010000806.1, from coordinate 376 downwards.
GAGCGAGAGCAAGCACTGAGGGGAATTGGTTTCCGTTTGGCGACACCATCCGCGCACGCCTTCGCCGTGGCGAAAACGGCGTGCCCTACCGATTTTGAAAGCGAATCGTCTCGCGGCGCGCGCCTGTCCGATGTTGCGCAAATTCTTTCGGAGCATCGACTCCGCTCGAATTTGCAATCGCTACTAGCAGTCTGTCGGACTTTCCCCTCGATTTGAATGTGCCTCGCCGGTAGAGTGATGGTTCCCATCAGCTTGCAGGCGCGAGGCACGAATGAGTGGTTTCATCCCGGTAGATCGACAGACAAATTACTTGTTTCCGCCCTCGGTGGAGGACTGGCTGCCGGAGAATCACTTGGCGCGCTTTATTGTCGAAGTG
>JACMLV010000096.1 GCA_014379395.1 Burkholderiaceae bacterium | reverse complement strand
GCGCCAAATGAGTTCACACGCGGCGCGCAAGAGCCGGTAAAATTTAGGGTTTTGTGCAAGGGCCACATCATGGTCGCCAATATGGCCAACGAAACCGACATCGCCGCGCAGGACACCGGCGCCGACACCCCCACCGCCGCCAAGGCGCCGGCCGCGATCGCGCGCGAAGTGGCGCGCCGCCGCACCTTCGGCATCATCTCCCACCCGGACGCCGGTAAAACCACGCTGACCGAAAAGCTGCTGCTGTTCTCGGGCGCGATCCAGCTGGCCGGCACCGTCAAGGCGAGAAAGAGCGGCCGCCACGCGACGTCCGACTGGATGGAGATCGAAAAGCAGCGCGGCATCTCGGTGGCCAGCTCGGTGATGCAGTTCGAATTCCGCGACCACGTCATCAACCTGCTCGACACCCCCGGCCACCAGGACTTCTCGGAGGACACCTACCGCGTGCTGACGGCGGTCGACTCGGCCCTGATGGTGATCGACGCGGCCAAGGGCGTCGAGGCGCAGACCATCAAGCTGCTGGCCGTGTGCCGCATGCGCAACACCCCGATCGTCACCTTCATGAACAAGATGGACCGCGAATGCCGCGATCCGCTCGAACTGCTCGACGAGCTCGAATCGGTGCTGAAGATCCAGTGCGCGCCGGTGACCTGGCCGATCGGCATGGGCAAGAACTTCCGCGGCGTGTACCACCTGCTGCGCGACGAGATCATGCTGTTCAAGGCCGGCGACGAAAAGGCCGACCAGACCTTCGAAGTCATCAAGGGCATCGACAACCCGCGCCTTAGCGAGATGTTCCCGCTCGAAATCGAACAACTGAAGATGGAAGTGGAGCTGGTGCATGGCGCCTCGCACCCGTTCGACCTCGAGCAGTTCCTGGCCGGGGTGCAGACCCCGGTGTTCTTCGGCTCGGCCATCAACAACTTCGGCGTGCGCGAAATCCTCTCGGCGCTGGTCGACTGGGCCCCGGCGCCGCGCGAGCGCGACGCCACCGTGCGCTCGGTGGCCCCGAGCGAGCAGCCGTTCTCCGGCTTCGTGTTCAAGATCCAGGCCAACATGGACCCGGCCCACCGCGACCGCATCGCCTTCCTGCGCGTGTGCTCGGGACGCTTCGAGCGCGGCATGAAGGTCAAGCACCTGCGCCTGAACCGCGAGATCAAGGTCTCCAACGTCGTCACCTTCATGGCGTCCTCGCGCGAGCAGGTCGAGGAGGCCTACGCCGGCGACATCATCGGCCTGCCGAACCACGGCAACATGCAGATCGGCGACAGCTTCTCCGAGGGCGAGCTGCTCAGCTTCACCGGCATCCCGTACTTCGCGCCGGACTTCTTCCGCTCGGTGCGCATCAGGAATCCGCTGAAGATCAAGCAGCTGCACAAGGGCTTGCAGCAACTGGGCGAGGAGGGCGCGGTGCAAGTGTTCAAGCCGGTCCAGGGCAGCGAACTGGTGCTCGGCGCGGTCGGCGTGCTGCAGTTCGAGGTGGTGGCGAGCCGCCTGATGAACGAGTACGGCGTCGACGCCGTGTTCGAAGGCACCAGCATCAGCAGCGCGCGCTGGGTCAGCGGCGAGGACAAGCGCGTGCTGGCCGACTTCGAAGCGGCGCTCGGCCACAACGTCGCCTACGACGCGGCCGGCAATCTGGCGTACCTGGCCACCTCCGGCGTGAACCTGCGCCTGACCGAGGAGCGCTGGCCGAAGCTGACCTTCCACGCCACCCGCGAGCACGCGGCCAAGCTGGGGTAGGCGGGCGTGATTCGCGCCGCGCTCACCCTGGCTGTCGTGGTACCGGGGGGCTGGCGCGGCGCGCGCCGAAGGCCAGTTTTTCAAGTTGCCAAGTTGCCGACCCGGCCCAGCGTGAGCACCGCCGCCGCGACGGCGATCCAGATCCGCAATCCCGGCATCGCCGGGCTAGTGCTCGCCTCCAGCATCGTCATCCGAAAAATGCCCGTCGATGCGCCGGGCCGGAATTTGTCAGCGATCACCGTTCCGGTGCTGGTGTTGCACCGCATAACGGCCACTGGGGGAGCCAGCGAGTATGTGTTGAAAAGCCCATGCTTCGTCCCGTCTGCGCCGGAAAAGTAACGGTCAAGGTTATCCGAGGCCATCGAGCAGTCCGCTTGCGGCCAGAGCGTCGACCACGCTTCGCTCCTCAAAAAGGCAAAAGGCCACGCTTTGAAGCATGGCCTGTTTTGTGCGCCCGGCGCCGGCTGGCGCCGGCTGCGACTCGGTCCGGGAACTTAGTCGCGCCAGTTGGCGTGCTTTTCGCAGATCCGGTTGATCTTGGCGCCTTTTTCGCTCTCGGCGAATTTCATCAGGCGGCCGCTGAAACCTTCCGACGTCTCGTTCCACAGGCAGCTGCAGTACGCGGCGGCCTTGGTCTGGCCCTTGACAGGACTCTTATCGTTGCCGCCTTCATAGTCCTTGGCCGCGTCGGCCAGGCATTGCTTGTACTGGGCGTCGTCCGGCGGGACGGGATTGTAGGTGTCGGCGCGGGCGTTCATGGTTGCGCACAGAACCAACAGCGAGGCAAGGGTGAGAGAAATTCGTTTCATGATGTATCTCGGTGAGTGGACAAACGGGCGGGGCGAGAGGTCGTTCGATTGCGTTTAGGATACTAACCGAGGCCGATGCTTTTTTGACTCTTTTTTGCGCTTTTTGTGAATAAATAATCTCGGTGTTGCTTGCGGGGCGAGTCAAACCGTGGATGGCGTCGAAAACCCAAGGGACGTTTTCAACGCGAAGCGCGCCCCCAAACAATTCCCCTACTTTCCTGACGGAAAAGAAAATCCTCCGCTCCGGGCGTACAATCGGCGCATAGCCCGCGACCGACGGGCCAAGCCAAGGGGAAAACGTGGACATAGTCGAAGTAGATGTCGCCATCGTCGGCGCCGGCGGCGCCGGCCTGCGCGCCGCCATCGCGGTGGCCGAAAACGATCCGTCGCTGCGCATCGCGCTCGTCTCCAAGGTCTACCCGATGCGCAGCCACACGGTCGCCGCCGAGGGCGGCTCGGCCGGCGTGGTGTTGTCGAACGACAGCCTGGAGCACCATTTCAACGACACCGTCACCGGCGGCGACTGGCTCTGCGAGCAGGACGTGGTCGAGTACTTCGTCGCCCAGTGCACGCGCGAGATGGTGCAGTTGGAGCACTGGGGCTGCCCGTGGAGCCGCAAGGACGACGGCCGCATCAACGTGCGCGCCTTTGGCGGCATGAAGATCGAGCGCACCTGGTTCGCCGCCGACAAGACCGGCTTCCACATGCTGCACACGCTGTTCCAGACCTCGATCAAGTACCCGTCGATTCAGCGCTTCGACGAATATTTCTTCTCCGATCTGATGGTCGAGGACGGCCGCGCCCAGGGCCTGCTGGCGATCCAGATCGGCACCGGCAAATTCGTCCTCATCAAGGCCAGGGCGGTCATCATCGCCACCGGCGGCGCCGGCCGCGTGTTCCGCCAGAGCACCAACGGCGGCATCGTCACCGGCGACGGCATGGCGCTGGCCTACCGCCACGGCGTGGCGCTGCGCGACATGGAGTTCGTCCAATACCACCCGACCTGCATGCCCGGCACCGGCCTGCTGTTCACCGAGGCCTGCCGCGGCGAGGGCGGCATCCTGGTCAACAAGGACGGCTACCGCTATCTGCAAGACTACGGCCTCGGCCCGCCGGACCCGTGGCCGCGCAAGAAGGCGATGGAGCTGGGACCGCGCGACCGCCTCAGCCAGGCCTTCTGGCACGAGGAGCGCAAGGGCCGCACCGTCGACACGACGCAGGGTTCGGCGGTGCTGCTCGACCTGCGCCACCTGGGAGAAAAACACCTGCGCGAGCGCCTGCCGTTGATCTGTGAAATGGCCGAGCGCTACATGGGCATCGACCCGGCCGAGACCGCGATCCCGGTGCGCCCGGCGGTCCACTACACGATGGGCGGCATCGCCGTCGACGGCAACTGCGCGGCCGCGCTGCCGGGCCTGTACGCCATCGGCGAGTGCGCCAGCGTCGGCATCCACGGCGCCAACCGGCTCGGCTCCAATTCGCTGGCCGAGCTGTGCGTGTTCGGCAAGCTGGCCGGCGACCAGGCCGCGCGCCACGTGCGCGAACTGGGGCACGCTTTCTCGCCGGCGCTCGAGGCGCAGGCGCGCGCCGCGCAAGAGCGCGCGCAGGCGCTGGTGCGGCGCGAGGGCGGCAGCGAGCGCATCTCCGTGCTGCGCAAGGAAATGGCGGTCAGCATGGAGCAGGGCTGCGGCATCTACCGTATCGGCAGCGAGATGCAGGCCACCTGCGACAAGATCGACGAACTGCGCGAGCGCTATCAAAACGTGCGCGTGGACGACAAATCGAGCGTCTGGAACACCGACTGGCTGCAAGGGATCGAACTCGGATTCCAACTCGACGTGGCGCAGGCGATGGCCTACTCGGCCGTGAACCGCAAGGAGTCGCGCGGCGCGCACCAGCGCATCGACGGCTTCGAGGCGCGCGACGACGTCAATTATCTGAAGCACTCGCTGGCGACCTACGCCGGCGCGGGCGCGCCGACGATCGGCTACGGCGACGTCAAGATCACCAAGTCGCCACCGGCGGTGCGCGCCTACGGCGCCGCCGGCGAGGCCGCGCACGACAAGAAGGAGGCCTAGCATGAGCGAACAGACCCGAACCATTCAAATGGAGGTGCTGCGCTACCGCCCCGAGCAGGATAGCGAGCCGTTCTTCCAGACCTATTCGGTGCCGTTCACGGACGACATGTCGGTGCTGCAGGGGCTGCACTACATCAAGGAGGAGTTGGACGCCACGCTGAGCTACCGCTGGTCGTGCCGGATGGCGATCTGCGGCAGTTGCGGCATGATGATCAACCGGGTGCCGAACCTGTCCTGCCACACCTTCATGCGCGACTACTACCCGGGCGCGATCCGGGTCGAGCCGCTCGACCACTTTCCGATCGAGCGCGACCTGGTCATCGGCGCCGACGATTTCATCGGCAAGCTGGAAAGCATCAAGCCCTACATCGTGCCCAAGGAAATCCGCCACCTCGATCAGGGCGAATACCTGCAAACGCCGGCCGAGCGCGACCGCTACGAGCAGTTCAGCTCCTGCATCAACTGCATGCTGTGCTACGCCGCCTGCCCGCAATACGGCTTGAATTCCGACTTCATCGGCCCCGGCGTGATGGCGCTGCTGCACCGCTACAACGAGGACACCCGCGACGGCGGCCAGGCCGAGCGCATGCAAATCGTCAACGCCGAGGAGGGCGTGTGGAGCTGCACGGCGGTCGGTTACTGTTCCGTGGTCTGTCCGAAGGGCGTCGACCCGGCCAACGCCGTCAACGTCAACAAGATCAACAGCGCGAAAGACTATTTTTTCGGCTTTCTGAAGCCGAAGGGAGAGGCCAAATGAAGCAACCGCAAAGCGGCGCGCGCCGCCCGTACAAGCGGCCGATGGCGGGCTGGTGGCGCAAGAACCCGTATTTCGTGCGCTACATGCTGCGCGAGGGCACCGCGCTGGTCGTGGCCGGCTACGCGTTCTTCCTGCTGGCCGGTTTGGTGAGCCTGGCGAACGGGCCGCACGCCTACGCCGGCTGGCTGCAAAGCATGCGCAGCCCGCTCGCCGTGCTGCTGCATGTGGCCGCGCTGATCGTCATGGCGTACCACACCTGGACCTGGTTCGAGATCATGCCCAAGACCATGCCGCCGTTGATCATCAACGGCAAGCGCGTCGCGCCGGGCGTCATCACCTGGAGCGGCGTGGCCGCGGCGGTGGCGACGAGCGTGCTGGTGTTTCTGATCGTCTGGAG
>JACMLV010000805.1 GCA_014379395.1 Burkholderiaceae bacterium | reverse complement strand
GCGCCGCCCCGATGTCGGTCGTCGCCGATGCGCGCGCGAACACGGCGCCCATGACGGATGCGCCGGTGATGAGCCCGAGATTGCGCGACAGGCTGAGCATGCCGGAAATGACGCCGCGCTGGCGGGCGTGCCGGCCGGGCGCCTGGTGGACCGGCTCGGCGCCCAGCGCATGACCGTCGCCGGGTTGGTTTGCATGGCGGCCGGCTGCGCCATCCTGCCGATGATGCCGGTGCGCTTCGGCGTCCCTGGCTACATCGGCCCGCTCGCCGCCATCACCGCCGGCTATGCACTGTTCCAGGCGGCCAACAACACCGCCGTCATGGCGGACGTCTGGGCGGAACAAAGGGGCGTCGTCGCCGGCCTGCTGACCCTGTCGCGCAACCTCGGACTCGTCACCGGCGCATCCGTCATGGGCGCCGTGTTCGCGCTCGGCGCGGGGGCGGGCGACATGGCGGCGGCGCGTCCCGAGGATGTCGCGGCGGGCATGCGGATCACCTTCGCCGTCGCGGCGGCGCTCATTGCCGCCGCGCTCGCTATCGCGTGCGCCAGCCATGCCCTTGCGCGGCGCGCCGCTTCCAGGCTCTCCTCATAAGGGAGGGATAAATGCGGACGCGCTTTTGCGCCGGTTGAAAAATGGCGCACACGGAGCGAGCTATTTTTCCTGCCGCATCTGACCGCCACGGAGCGGGCAATCATCATGGCCATGCGCGAAACACGCCCGCTCCTGTGGCGGCGCTCATAGACGCTCGACATCGCACAGGGCATGAGGCGACGCTCCGGGTGGTTCAGTGGTCGTCTTTTTATCACCCATCGCAACGAAGATCGATAAAGTCGTGCCGCGGTCCGGGAATGTCGAGAGAACGAATTCGCCACCAAGCGCATGGATACGCTCTTTCATCCCGATCAGGCCGAATGAATTTGTTTTTTGTGTGTCGCCGGGCTGAAGTCCCACTCCATTGTCTTTCACCGCCATCGAGAAGCCGCGCTCGTCCTGCGCCAGCGATATTTCGACCTCGGATGCCATGGCATGGCGGGCAATATTGGTCAGCGATTCCTGCAAAATCCGGAACACCGCCAAGGTTTGGACCTCATCGAGTCCGAACTCGCCCTCCGGCGCGGCGCTCGACAGAACGCAGGCGATCCCGCTCATCCGCTCAAACTGCTTGATCTGCCACTGCACCGCCGAATACAGGCCGAGGTCCAGCATCGGGGGCCGCAGATCGTTCATGATCAGTTTCACCGACCTGATGGTGCTTTGGACATTATCCAATGCCACGCGCGCCCGCTTGTTCAGTCCCGGATGCGAGTCCTTGGTGCGCGCGCAGAGCGCGACCACATCCATTTTCAGGACCAATAGGTTCTGGCCAAGCTCGTCATGGATATCTTGGGCGATGCGCTTGCGCTCCTGCTCCTTGATGTTTTGCTGATGATCGGAAAAGCGCCGCAACTGGACCAGGGATTGCTGCAGCAGTTCTTCGGCCTGCTTGCGGGCGCTGATGTCGACGCCGAAGCCGACCACATAGGAGCGCTCGCCGATGCGCGTTTTGCGTGCCGAGAAGTAATACGGGATGCGCCGCGCGTCGCTGGTCAGCAGCGGCGCTTCGACCGCGCTTTCGCCGCACTCGAAAGCCTCCAGGACTACCTGCTCGATGAGCGGCTTGGTCTCGTCGCCGAAGAAGTCCGATGCCGCCATGGCGGCCACCTGGTCCGGGCCGTTACCCGTCACCTCGCAAAGCTTGTGGTTCCAGCGGACCAGGCGGGCGGACTGGTCGAGCATGTAGAAGGTGCCCGGCAGACTGTTGACGATGTCGTCGGAAAACTGTTTTTCCTGCGATAAGGCCGCGCCCGCTTGTTCGAGCTCGACGATCTTGCGCTCCAGCTGGCGGTTTTTTTCGGACAGTTCGGCGGTGCGCTCCAGAACCCGCCGGGCCAGGTCGTCGTTGAGTTGACGCAATTCCTCTTTCGCCGCCATGTGCCGCAGCCGCATCATGCCCTGCTGGCCGAGCATTTGCGCCAGCCCGACCAGGAAATCCATGACGTCCGGCATGCGTTCCTTGGGGATGATCGGCACCCGCCGCACCGCCTCGATGTACGCCGGCGTGTCGAAGCCGAATTCTTTCGCCTGTCGCAGGAAAAATCCCAAATCCGGCGCGGCATGGAACATCTGGCCGGTGAAGATGCTGCCGACGTGCTTGCCCTCGATGACCACCGGAGTGGCGTAGTCGACCAGGCCGTTGAGGCAGTCGTAGCCGACGTAGGGTTCGTCATTCAGGTGGCGGAGGATGTGGCAGTCGCTTTCCCGGCAACGCTGGGCGGTCCTTGGATTGACTCGGTGAAAGTCGGTGCACACCGGCTGCCAGCCGGCGGAGGTCAGCACCTGGCTGTCGTTGTCGAGCAGGGCGTGGACGATCCCGGTTGCCCGGTAGAGCGATTCCATCAGGGCCTGCAGCGCACCCAAATCGATCAGTTCGGATAGGTGGTAAGTCATGTGTGGTTCCCGAGAGGCCGTCAGGCAAGCATTGTTGCGCTTGTTGTTGCATAGCATTATTGCTGGCGGGAATATTCTAGCTTGGTTTCCACATCATTTGCATTCGTGCCAACCCTATTTGCCAGCCCGGCGCGGAAAATAACGGCCACAAGGCAAGCGCGGGGTAGGCGGCGCTCGACGCGCCGCCGGCCGCGCTAGCGGAACTGCTCGGTCGAAATCTCGAAGCGCTTCAACTTGTCGTACAGCGTCTTCTTCGGCAGGCGCAGGCTGTCGGCCGCCGCCACGATGTTGCCGGCTTGGCGGCGCAGGGCGTCCTCGATGATGGCGCGCTCGAAGTCGTCGACCTGCTCGGCCAGCGATGCCTCGCGCCGCAGCCCGGACGGCGCCAGCGTCTCGTCGAGCAGGCCGAGCACGAAGCGCTCGGCGGTGTTGTGCAGCTCGCGCACGTTGCCGGCCCAGCGCGCCGCCATCAGCGACGACAGCAGGGCGCTGCTGATCAGGGCGGCCGGCTGGCCGTAGCGCAACGCCGCCTGCAAGACGAAAAACTCGAACAGCAGCGGGATGTCCTCGCGCCGGTTGCGCAGGGGAGGCAGGCTCAGGCTGGCGACGTTGAGCCGGTAATACAGGTCGGCGCGGAATTTGCCCTGCTCGGCCAGCTCGCCCAGATCGTCCTTGGCGGCGGCGATGACGCGGAAGTTCACCGAGATCAGCTTGTTCGAGCCGAGCCGCTCGACTTTTCTCTCCTGCAGCACGCGCAGCAGCTTGACCTGCAAGGCCAGCGGCATGCTCTCGATCTCGTCGAGGAACAGCGTGCCGCCGTTGGCGTACTCGATCTTGCCGATGCGCTGGCGCTGCGCGCCGGTGAAGGCGCCTTCCTCGTGGCCGAACAACTCCGATTCAAAAATCGACTCCGGCAGCGCGCCGCAATTGATCGCCACGAACGGATGCTCGCGCCGCTCGCTGAAATCGTGCAGACAGCGCGCCACCAGCTCCTTGCCGGTGCCGGTCTCGCCGAGGATGATGATGTCGGCCGCCTTGGGCGCCAGGCTCAGCACCAGCTGGCGCACCTTCGCCATCGCCGCGCTGCGCCCGACGATGCGCGCCTCGATGCCGGCGCGTTGCTCCAGTTGGCGGCGCAGGTTCATGTTCTCCAGCACCAGGCGGCGCTTGTCGAGCGCGCGCCGGCACACCTCGACCAGCAGATCGGCCGTGAACGGCTTTTCGATGAAATCGTAGGCGCCTTGCCGCATCGCGCCGACCGCCATCGACACGTCGCCGTGGCCGGTGACCAGGATCACCGGCAGGCGCGGGTCCTGCGCGATGGCGATCTCGAGCAGCTTGAGGCCGTCGATGCCGGGCAGCTTGATGTCGCTGAGCACGATGCCGGCGAACTCCGGCGTCAGGTGGGGCAGGGCCTCCTCGGCCGTGGCGCAGGCGCACACGCTCAGGCCGGCCAGCTCCAGCGACTGCTTCGCGCCTTTTCGCACGACCGCGTCGTCCTCGATGAACAGCACTTGCATGCCGTCGAAATTGTTCTCATGCATCCGGCGTTCCTTCTTGTTTAATTTTTTGCCACCGTAAAAAACCGGGTGGGCGGGCTACCGCGGCACGGTTTTTATGCCCATGCGGCGCATGCTTCCGCGTGGGCACAAAAGCGGTGCCTCGGCGGCCCCGCCCACCCTACGGTTGAAATTGTCCTCATATATCTGGCGTTCCTTCTTGTTTAATTTTTTTGCGCCGTTGTGTGCATCACCACGTAACGTTGGCTGTTCGTAGGGTGGGCACCGCTCTTGTGCCCACGCGGATGCGTGCTTCGTGTTGGCACAAAACCGTTCCACGGTGGCCCGCCCACCCAACATGTCTCATGCCTCTGGCGTTCCTTTTTCGGTTTCTGCTTCCGGCTCGTGGCAACTCAACGTCAAGGTGAACAATGCGCCGCCGCCCTCGGCGTCGTCGCGGTTGCGCACGGCGAGCGTGCCGCCGGCCGCGCGCAGAATGCCCGCGCTGATCGACAGACCCAGCCCGAGGCCATGTTCCTTGGTGGTGTAGAAGGGCTCGAACAGACGGTCGATGGCCGCCTCCGCGATGCCGGGCCCGTTGTCGGCCACCTCGATCACGGCCAGATCGCCCTCGCGCCGCACCGACAGCGCGATGCGCGCCTCGCGCTCCGGCGGCACGGCGTCCATCGCGTTCGAAATCAAATTGGAAAACACCTGCTCCAGCCCGATGGCGTTGCACAGCACGATCAAATCCTGCTCGGGCCAGCTCTCCGTCAGCACCAAGCGCGCCGAACCGGGCCGGGTGCGAATCTGCAACATCGTCTGCGCGAAAGCCTGGCGCACGCTGACCGGCTTGCGCGCATCCGCCTCGCGCCGCGCGAAGCCCTTCAACTGCGAAGTGATATAGCCGAGCCGCTGCACCAGATCCGAAATGGTGGACAAATTCTCCAGCGCATCCTCGGTGCGGCCGCGCTCGATGAACACCTTGGCGTTGTCGGAAAACGTCTGCAACGCCGCCAGCGGCTGGTTCAACTCGTGCGTCACGCCGGCCGCCATCTGGCCGATGGCGGCCAGCTTGCCGCTTTGCACCAGCTCGGCCTGCGCCTCGCGCAGCGTGCGCTCGGCGCGCTCGCGCTCGCCGACCTCCGCTTGCAGGCGGGAGTTGGCGTCGAGCAGATCGCCGGTGCGCTGCGCGACCTTGATCTCCAGATCGTCATAGGCGCTCTTCAAGGCTTGCTGCGCGTTCAGGCGCTCGGCGATGCGGCGCCGGCGCTGGCGCGCGTACAGCGCGCCCAGCAGCAGCAAGGCCCAACCGCCACGCGTAGCCGTACCCCCACCTCCGCCCCCACCCAGCCGACCGGTAGTTGGCCCACCGCCCAAGGCACACAGGCCGTGTCCGCTACGATCCAGGTCAGCGGCACCCTCGACGGTGGCATGAAGCGCTACTT
>JACMLV010000095.1 GCA_014379395.1 Burkholderiaceae bacterium | reverse complement strand
GGCCGGCCCGGGCGGGGGGCCCCCGGGGGGGGCCTTTCCGCCCGCGCCCGGCGGCGTCGTCGCGGCTGGTCTCGCCGACGGCCACCGGGGCGTCGCGGTGGCGCTGCTCCCAGCGCTCGCCGAACAGGCGCCCGGCCTTGGCGACGAGCGGCGTGACAAACAGCGACAGACTGACCACCAGCATGATGAACTGGCCGACCGCCGGTTCGACGATCTTGCCGGCGGTGGCGTAGCCGACCACGATGAAGGCGAACTCGCCGCCCTGCCCGAGCAGCAGGCCGCCCTCGAACGCGCGGCCCCAGTTGAAGCCGCCGAGCCGGAACAGGCCGGCCATCACCAGGGCCTTGATCAGGAACAGGCCGATCACCGAGACCGGAATCCAGAACGGGTTGCTGACCACCTCGCGCACGTCGATCTCCATGCCGATGGTCATGAAGAACAGGCCCATCAGCAGACCCTTGAAGGGCTCGATGGTGATCTCGACCTCGTGCTTGAATTCGGTTTCCGCCAGCAGCAGGCCGGCCAGCAGCGCGCCGAGCGCCATCGACAGGCCGGCCGCCGCCGTCATCCAGGCGATGCCCAGCGTCGAGAGCAGGGTCAGGGCCATGAACACGTCGGGCTGGCGCTGCTTGACGAGGGAGCGGAACAGCGGCCGGATCACGCGCCGCCCGATCAGGTAGATCAGGATGATGGCGCCGGCCGACTTGAGCACGGCCAGCGTGACGAGCCCGGCGAGTCCCTCGCCGCCGGCGCCGGCGCCCGAGGACAGCACGCCGATCAGGATCAAGAGCGGCACCACCGCCAAGTCCTGCAGCATCAGGATGGAAAAGCCGGCCTGGCCGATGGGCACCTTCATCAGGCGCTGCTCGTTCATCAGCTGCATCACCACCGCCGTCGAGGACAGCGACAGCACGAAGCCGAGGATCACCGCCGCCTCGACGCCGTTGCCAAAATAATAGGCGATGCCGCCGATGATCACCGCGCTCAGCAGCACCTGGGCGGTGCCGGCGCCGAACACCCAGCGGCGCAAGGACCACAGGCGCTCGGCCGACAGCTCCAGGCCGATCATGAACATCAGGAACAAGATGCCGAGGTCGGCCAGCGCGGCCACCCCCTCCAATTGCGGGAACGTCAGGTAGGCCAGCCAGGAGTCGTCGCCGGCCCACAGGCCCAGGCCGAACGGGCCGAGCGCGGCGCCGACGGCGAGGAAGCCGAGCACCTGGTTGATGCGCCAGCGCTGCAGCAGGGGAATCAGGATCCCGGCCAGCGACAGAAACAGCAGGGTCTCGCGCAGAAACGGTAGGGTGTGTTGCTCTTGCATCGGGTCGGCTGGTTGGTTGAGGCGGGCAAAACGAAAAAAGCTAGCCCTCCATTTTACCTTGCCAGCTATCTAATTCCCATATGCAATATTGAGCGCGTATCAAGCGTCCGCGCGCCGGGCCGCCCTTGTGTGACTGCGGTTACAGACACGCAAGTGCCCGGCCCGTATATTCGCCTGGGCCGCCGTCGCACCAAATCGCGCCGAGCATAGTAATCACGCTGACAGACGCGCCGATGCGGCGCCCGCCATATTCGCCGTTCTTTTCCGTTCTTTTCCCTCATCGCCCCCACTGGAGCCCCCATGCAAAACACCGTCCGCCGCTCGTTCCTCAAGACCACCCTGGCCGGCGCGCTCGCCGCCGCCAGCCTGCAGCGTTCCGCGCTGGCCGCGCCCGACGGCGCCGACCTGATGGATGTGAAATTTCCCAAAGACCCGGCCAGCTTGCAGCCCGGCCTGGAGGCGGCGCACACGCCGGCGCTGACGCTGGAAAAGCTCGACCGCACCAGCGTCGCCTACGGCAAGACGCCGGCCGGCGAGTTTTACCGCGTCAACGTCCAGGCCAAGCACGAGGCGACCCGCGAGCATCATATCTTCGGCATCGCCCTGTACCTGAACGGCGCGCTGCTGGCCGAACACGCGATGAGCCAGACCCAGGCCGAGGCCTCGCTGCCGGTGGTCAGCTTCGTGCAGCGCCTCAAGGCCGGCGACGAGCTGCTCGCCGTCACCACCTGCAACGTGCACGGCAAGTGGGGCCGCCGCGCGATCGTCTAAGCGCGCCCAAACACGGTCCGGGCCGGCCTGGCCCGGACCAACCCGGCCACACCCGCCGCCAACGTTTTCCAGCCGCCCAACGGCACGGCAAGGCCATCGGCGCAAGCCGTCGCGCGCCCAAGTTTCTTGATTAAAATCCAATGTTTTGCTATAGTCTCAAAAAAAATTTACCTATTGGTAACTATTTTCGCGCTGTGCCGTGGCGCGCTTTCATACTCAAGAGGCAACATTGGACCGGCACCCACCGCTGCACGCCAAAACCGGCTGGAATCTGCTGCTGCGGCGCATCAGCCTGCGCACCCAGATCGGCCTGGCCGTCGGCCTGGTCCTGAGCGTCGCGCTGCTGACCCAGGCCATCCTGCTGTTTTCCGCCGCGCGCGCCGAACTCAAACAAAGCCTGTCGGGCCAACTGGAAGTGCTGGTGAGCCGGGTCGGCGCCGAGCTCGACGACAAGCTCCAGGTGCGCGTCGGCGCGCTCGAGGCGATGGCCGCCAAATTCCCCTACGACAAGCTGGGCAACGACGGCGAGATCGAACGCCACTTCCGCGACTCGCCCATCCTGTCGACCCTGATCGACGACCTGTACCTGTTCTCCGCGGACGGCGTGCTGCGCGTCGACTACCCGCTCGCGCCCGGCCGCCGCGGCCTCGACATGACCGAGCGCGACTACATCCAGGGCGTGATCCGGCAGGGCCGGACCACGATCTCCAAGCCGATCCTCGGCAAGGCCACCAAGCAGCCCATCGTCGTCATCGCCGTGCCGCTGCGCGGCGCCGACGGCAAGTTGGCCGGCATCCTCGGCGGCGTGGTCAACTTGCAAAAGTCGCTCCTGCTCGAACCGCTGACCACCACCCGGATCGGCGCCAACGGCTACTTCTACCTGGTCGGCCCGGACCGGCTCACCATCATGCACCCCGACCGCAGCCGGGTGCTGCAGCCGATCACCGCGTCCGGCGAGAACCCCCTGCTCGACCGCGCCCTGGCCGGCGCCTTCGAAGGCACCGAGGAAGGCGTCAACAGCCGCGGCCTGAAAGGCCTGTTCAGCTTCAAGCGCCTGCCGCACGCCGGCTGGCTGCTGGTCGGGGTGCGGCCCTCGAGCGAGGCGCTGGCCTCGATCGACAAGCTGGGCGGGCGCACCGCGCTGCTGACCGCCCTGTCCTCGCTGCTGGCGATCATCCTGGTCGCGCTGATCGTGCGGCGCTTCGTGCGCCCGCTCGAATTGCTGACCGACTTCCTGAAAACCACCCGCACCCTGGCGCCGCCGCCGGCCCTCAAGCACAGCTGCCAGGAAACCGACCGCCTGTCGGACGCCTTTTCCCAGTTCGTCGCCCAGCAGCAAATCACGCAGGAGGCGCTGGCGGTGGCCACCGAACGCGCCGAGGCCGCCAACGCCGACCTGCGCATCGCCGCCATCGCCTTTGAATCGCAGGAAGGCATGTTCATCACCAACGCCGACAACCTCATCGTGCGCACCAACCGCGCCTTCAGCGCCATCACCGGCTACAGCGCCGAGGAAGCCTGCGGCCGCTCGCCGTCGCTGCTGGCCTCGGGCCGGCACGACGCCAACTTCTACGCCGCCATGAAGGAGAGCATCCGCCAGACCCGCTCCTGGCGCGGCGAGATCTGGAATTGCCGCAAGAACGGCGAAGTCCATCCCGAGTGGCTCACCATCACCGCCGTCGTCGACGGCGGCGACGTGCCGACCCACTACGTCGCCACCCTGACCGACATCAGCGCGCGCAAGGCGGCCGAGCAGGAAATCGAATACCTGGCCTTCTACGACCAGCTGACGCGCCTGCCCAACCGGCGCCTGCTGCTCGACCGCCTGCAACAGGCGCAGGCGGCCAGCGCGCGCAGCGGGCGCATGGGCGCGCTGCTGTTCATCGACCTGGACAACTTCAAGATCCTCAACGACACGCTCGGCCACGACAAGGGCGACCTGCTGCTGCAGCAAACCGCGCGGCGCCTGAGCGACTGCGTGCCCGAGGGCGACAGCGTGGCGCGCCTGGGCGGCGACGAATTCCTGGTCCTGCTCGACGACTTGAGCAAGCACGCCGACGACGCCGCGATCCAGGCCGAGGCCATCGGCCAGACCATCCTGGCCGAACTGGGCGAGCCCTACGACCTGGCCGGCCAGCCCTTCCACCACACCGCCAGCATCGGCGCGACCATCTTCAACGCCAACCAGAGCACGGTCGACGAGTTGATGAAGCAAGCCGACCTGGCCCTGTACGAGGCCAAGAGGGCCGGCCGCAACACGGTGCGCTTTTTCAATCCAACCATGCAGGCCACCCTGTCGGCGCGCGCCACGCTGGAAACCGACCTGCGCGAAGGCCTGCGCCAGCACCAGCTGCTGCTGTACTACCAGCCGCAAGTCGACGGCGCCGGCCGCGTCACCGGCACCGAGGCGCTGGTGCGCTGGCGCCACCCGCGGCGCGGCCTGGTGTCGCCGCTCGAATTCATCCCGCTGGCCGAGGAAACCGGCCTGATCCTGCCGCTCGGCCTGTGGGTGCTGGAAACCGCCTGCGCCCAGCTGGTCGCCTGGGGCGCGCAGGGGCAAACGGCGCACCTGAGCATCGCCGTCAACGTCAGCGCGGTCCAGTTCCGCCGGCCCGACTTCGTCGAGCAGGTGCTCGGCGTGCTCGACCGCAGCGGCGCCGACCCGCGCCGGCTCAAGCTGGAACTGACCGAGAGCCTGCTGCTCGACGACGTCGAAGAGATCATCGCCAAGATGCTGGCCTTGAAAGAGCGCGGCATCGGCTTTTCGCTGGACGACTTCGGCACCGGCTTTTCCTCGCTGTCCTACCTGAAGCGGCTGCCGCTCGACCAGTTGAAGATCGACCAGTCCTTCGTGCGCGACCTGCTGACCGATCCGAACGACGCCGCCATCGCCCGCACCATCGTCGCGCTGGCGCAAAGCCTGGGGCTGGCGGTCATCGCCGAAGGCGTCGAAACCGAGGCCCAGCGCGACTGCCTGGCGCTGCAAGGCTGCCACGCCTACCAGGGCTACCTGTTCGGCCGGCCGCTGCCGGTGGACGACCTGACGCTGGACTGAAGAGGTAAACCATGTCGACGCCCCCATCCGATAACACTCCTCCCAGTCGGCCCCGCTGGGGGCCGGGGCCGGCTTGGCGCCCTATGCCGCGAAGCCGACCGGACCGGCCTTCTTCGCAAGCGCCTTGACCGGGGCGCTCGATGCAGGGCGCGCGGCGACCGCGTTGCCGCTTGCGCCCCCCGGAAGCTTGAACAAGCCCACCGCCCGCGCCAGGCTGCCGGCCTGCTCTTGCAGCGAGCCGGCCGCCGCGGCCGCCTGCTCCACCAGCGCGGCGTTCTGCTGCGTGACGTTGTCCATCTCGGTGATCGCCCGGTGGATCTGCCCGATGCCGGCCTCCTGCTCGCCGCTGGCGGCGCTGATCTCCCCCATGATCGCGGTCACCTGCCGGACCCGGGCGACGATCTGATCCATCGTGCCGCCGGCCTCGTTGACCAGCGCGCTGCCGGCGTCGACCTGCTCGACCGAATCGCCGATCAATTGCTTGATCTCCTTGGCGGCGCCGGCCGAGCGCTGGGCCAGGTTGCGCACCTCGCTGGCGACGACCGCGAAGCCGCGGCCCTGCTCGCCGGCCCGGGCCGCCTCGACCGCGGCGTTCAAGGCCAGGATGTTGGTTT
>JACMLV010000804.1 GCA_014379395.1 Burkholderiaceae bacterium | reverse complement strand
GATAGGCCTTGAGTGTTTCGTCGATCAATTCCTTGTTGCGTGTGATGGTTGCTTCAACTGTGAGGCTCATATGCCCTCCAAAAAAAACGTGAATAGTCTGGTTTGCCGCGCAGGCGGCGCCGGATCAGCCCGGCGCCGCCCCTCCTGCCGGACGCTTTAAGCGGCCGCTGCCAGTTCGGCGGCCGATTTACCGACCACCGACTCGTCGATGACAGGCATCAGGCCGTGGGCCATCAGCAGGTCTTCCAGCTCGTCCATCGTGATCGGGGTCGGGATGGTGCCCTTGCCGGCGTTGGCGTGGATCTTCTCGGCCAGCGTGCGGTACTCTTGCGCTTGCTTCGACTCAGGAGCGAACTCGATGACGGTCATGCGGCGCAGTTCGGCGTGCTGCACGATGTTGTCGCGCGGGACGAAGTGGATCAGCTTGCTGTTCAGCTTGGCCGCCAGGGCTTCGGCCAGTTCCAGTTCCTTGTCGGTCTGGCGCTCGTTGCAGATCAGGCCACCCAGACGCACGCCGCCCGAGTTGGCATACTTCAAAATGCCCTTGGCGATGTTGTTGGCCGCGTACATGGCCATCATTTCGCCCGACATCACGATGTAAATTTCTTGCGCTTTGTTTTCACGAATCGGCATCGCGAAACCGCCGCACACCACGTCGCCCAGCACGTCGTAGGAGACGTAGTCGGCACCGTCGTAGGCGCCTTCTTCTTCGAGGAAGTTGATCGAGGTGATGACACCGCGACCAGCGCAACCAACCCCAGGCTCTGGACCACCGGATTCGACGCAACGGATGTCTTCGAAACCGACCTTCATGACATCTTCGAGCTCGAGGTCTTCCACGGAACCCGCATCGGCGGCCAGGCTCAGGATGGTGTCCTGGGCTTTCGCGTGCAGAATCAGGCGGGTCGAGTCGGCTTTAGGATCGCAGCCGACGATCAGGATTTTTTGACCCATCTGGGCCAGAGCGGCCAGGGTGTTTTGGGAAGTGGTCGATTTGCCGATCCCGCCCTTGCCGTAGAAAGCAATTTGTCGCAGTGCAGCCATTTTGATTCTCCTAGTCGATTACACGGTTAATAGAGTTTGTAAGCAGTTTTACCAATCACACTTGCAGCCGGTTGGACGCCGCGTCCGAAACTTCATATAGCTCTTCGTCTCAAGTCACGCATTCGGCAAAACTTTACGGTGCGATGGACTATCAGCAAATGCCGTGCCACATGCTTTTCCACTATCCAAGTGATTGATTTTTAATGGATATTTTCCAGTCGTAGGGGGCGCTGCACGATTTGGCCGGGCGTGTTAGAAACCACACAAACGACACCCCATCTGTCACAAACAGTACAAGCGCGCCACGCCGTTTGTCGGCCCGCCGCGCGGCCCGATACAAAGCCGACAAAAGCCGGCCCGAGCGGGCGCGACTGCGCTCTCTCATAGGCGAATCGGGCCACGCCAAACCGTTCCTATAAGTACGCAACGCGCGCGCGAGGGCGCCGCCACGGCCTTCTTGGGGGCTGGAACGAAGCTTGCTCAACACTTGCTCATTACGTCGGCGCAGGCACGTTGCCCGACCAACCCAACAGGAGCCGCCATGCAAATCGGAGTAGACAGCCAGCGCGCCGTCGAAAACAAGCGCGTGTTCATCATCGACAGCGACGACATCAGCAGCATCGCGCTGCAATTCATGCTGGCCGACGAATGCGAGGCGCACGTGCTGCCCAACGTGGTGGCCGCGCTCGACAAGGGCATGGAATGGCCGCCGCAGCTGGTGCTGCTGGGCGTGGACGTGCTGGCGATGGAAGGCGTCGGCGCAGTGACGCGCTTCAAGGCGCGGCTGGAGAACGTGAAGGTGATGATCGTGTGCGACTCGGCCGCCGATCCACTGGTCAAAGAGGCGCTGGCGCTCGGCGCCAACAGCACCCTGCTGCGCCCGCTCAAGCTGGAGACCGTGCGGCAGAAGGTCAACGTGCTGCTGGGCCGGCGCGCCCTGCTCGACATCGCGGTGGCGGCCCTATGAAAGAACAGCAAATCAAGCGCCCCGGCGCGGTCGCCGGCGCGCCCGAGGCGCACGGGCACAGTCACGATCATGCCCATGCCCATGCCCACGCGCACGGTCATCACCACGACCAGCCGCAGGCGCCGGCCGTGGCGCGCATCGCGATGCCGGCGCTGCCCTCGAAACAAAACCCGGGCGCGTTGCCGCTGGCGCAGGCTGCCGCCAACCCGCACTACGTCGCCGTCGGCGGCGAGGCCGGCGTGCGCCGGCTGGTCGAGCGCTTCTACGCCTTGATGGACCAATTGCCGCAGGCGCGCGCGCTGCGCGCCCTGCATCCGGCCGACCTGGGCCAGTCCAAGGAACGGCTGTTCATGTTCCTGTCGGGCTGGCTGGGCGGGCCGGGGCTGTACGCCGAGCGCTTCGGCCCGCCGCGCCTGCGCGGCGCGCACGCCGCCTTCCCGGTGGACGAGGCGGCGCGCGACGCCTGGATGAATTGCATGACGCAAGCCTTGCAAGAACAAGTCGTCGATGAAGCGGCGCGCGCGCAGCTCGTCGCCGCATTTTTCAAAACCGCCGATTTTCTTCGCAACTAACCTTCGCCACTTTGTCGCTAATTTTTGTAACCAAACCAGGAGCTTGAAAATGACCGTAATCACCGACACCCCCCTCGCCGCCCTCGACGCTGAAGGCCGCCTGCTGAGCCCAGTTTTCAAGGGTGCCACCGCCAAGCCTGGCCGCTTCGCCTTCCGCGGCGAAATCGCGCTCAAGTTCCACGTCTCGATGGCCGACGAAAAGCGCGCCCCTGAACTGAAATTCGACCAGGTGATGGCCGTGGCCGACGCCGGCGCGCCGACGATTGGCTTCCTGGCCGGCATGGCGCCGTCGCTCGAGCACATCAAGACGCTGTGCGAAGTGGTCGGCGACAAGATCGACGCCAACGGCAAATACTTCTTCTTCGCCTGCAACCTCGACATCTCGCTGCGCTACCAGATTCCATATGGCGGCGCCACCTTCTACGTGCTGCCGCTGGACGAGGCGACGGTCTACAACGAACTGTGCGAACTGTTCCGCATCGAGCGCAACGACCTGAAAAAACTCGACACCGGCGCCAAGCTGATCGTGCTGGCCGAGGCGGCCGCCAAGTTCAAGGGCAAGTTCGACGAGATCAGCTTCGAAGAGGGCCTGAAGATCATGGGCCCGATCAAGGTGCGCGAAAACCGTCCGGTCTAAATCCGGAGTCCACCTCCCAGCCAGGAGCAACACGAT
Source organism: Burkholderiaceae bacterium (assembly GCA_014379395.1). Classification (GTDB taxonomy): domain Bacteria; phylum Pseudomonadota; class Gammaproteobacteria; order Burkholderiales; family Burkholderiaceae_D; genus Janthinobacterium. The sequence continues at coordinate 267 of JACMLV010000804.1, read as the reverse complement.
GAAAGTCGCATTGATCGGCGCCACCGGCTATGTCGGTTCGCGCATCATGGTCGAGGCCCTGAGCCGCGGCCACGAGGTGAGCGCGCTGGTCCGGCGGCCGGAAAAACTGCCGCCGGTGCCGAACCTGACGCCGCAGCCGTGCGACGTGTTCGACCCGGACGGGCTGCGCGCCCGGCTGGCCGGGCACGACGCGGCCATCAACGCCTTTCATCCCGGCTGGGGCAGCCTTGACGACGGCGCGCGGCAGCTGCGGGGCGCGCAAGCGAT
>JACMLV010000803.1 GCA_014379395.1 Burkholderiaceae bacterium | reverse complement strand
TGGCTGATCTCGCTGGCCCGGCGCTACCAGCGCCCGGACGGCAGCTTCGCCGGCATCATCCTGATCCCGATCCCGCTCGCCACCTTCGACGCGCTGTTCGGGCAATTCGAGGTCGGCCAGAAAGGCGTGGTCATGCTGCGCAAGACCGACGCCGGCCTGATCACGCGCTATCCGCAGGTGGCGCGCGGCGACGCCAACCTGCCGGGCAACAAGCTCATTTCGCGCCAGTTGCAGCAGATCATCGACTCGGGCGTGGCGGCCCACACCTACAGCTCGACCGCGCCGGCCGACGGCGTCGAACGCATCACCAGCGTGCGCCGGGTCGACGCCGCGCCGATGGTGGTGTCGGTCGGCGTGGCGCGCCTGTCCTACCTGGAGGCCTGGCGCGCCCAGGTCTGGCAGACCGCCCTGCTGCTGGCCGGCTTCGCGCTGTTTTCGGTGGCCTCGACGATCCTGCTGCTCAACATGTTCAAGCGCGCCATGCGCGAAAGCGCGCGCAACCGCCTGTTCCTGCAGGGCGCCAGCGACGGCATCCACGTGCTCGACGCGCGCGGCAACGTGGTCGAGGCCAACGGCCAGTTCTGCGACATGCTCGGCTACCGGCGCGACGAGGTGATCGGCATGAACGTGACTCAGTGGGACGCCCAGTGGTCGCCCGAAATCCTGCTCGAAGAGGTGCTGCCGCACCAGTTGCGCACCGAGCGGGTGATCAACTTCGAAACGCTGCACCGGCGCCGCGACGGCCATATTTTCGACGTCTCGATCAGCCTGATCGCCTTCGACCTCGACGGCAAACGCCTGGTCTACGCCGCCTCGCGCGACATCAGCGAACAAAAGCGCCAGCAACAGGCGCTGCAGGAAAGCAGCGCGCGCCTGCGCGAGAGCGAGACGCGGCTGCACGCGATCATCGAGGCCGATCCGGAATGCGTGCAGGTGCTCGCGCTCGACGGCAGCGTCTTGCAAATGAACTCGGCCGGGCTGGCGATGATCGAGGCCGGGCCGGACGAGACGCTGGTCGGGCTCGATTTTTGCGCCCTGCTCACGCCGGTCTACCGCCCGGCCTTCGCCGAACTGTCGGAACAGGTCTGCCAGGGCCGGCCCGGCAAGCTCGAATTCGAAATCGTCGGCCTGCGCGGCACCCGGCGCTGGCTCGAAACCCACGCCGTGCCGCTGCGCGACGACACCGGCCGGATCACCGGCCAGTTGGCGATCTCGCGCGACGTCAGCGAACGCCGCCGCGCCGAGGAGGGTCTGCGGCGCGCCGCCGCGGTGTTCCAGAGCACCCGCGAGGGCATCGTGTTCGCCGACCTCGACGGCGTGATCCTGTCCGTCAACCCGGCCTTCTCGGCCATCACCGGCTACAGCGAGGCCGAGGCGCTCGGCCGCAACAACAGCTTTCGCAAATCGACCCACCACACGCCCGAGTTCTACAGCGCGCTGTGGCAGGCGCTGCGCCAGGCCGGCCACTGGCAGGGCGAGATCTGGAACCGGCGCAAGGACGGCGAGGTGTATCCCGAGTGGCTCACGATCAGCACCGTGTACGACGAGCGCGGCCGGCCCACCAACTACGTCGGCGTGTTCACCGACATCACCCACGTCAAGCAGTCCGAGGCGCGCCTGCAGCACCTGGCCCACCACGACGTGCTGACCGGCCTGCCGAACCGCTTGCTGCTGCTCTCGCGCATCGAGCACGCGGTGCAGCGCGCGCTGCGCACCGGCGGCATCGGCGCGGTGCTGTTCATCGACCTCGACCACTTCAAGCACGTGAACGACAGCCTCGGCCATCCGGCCGGCGACGAGGTGCTGCGCATCGTCGCGCAGCGCTTCAAGTCGCGCCTGCGCAACCTCGACACGCTGGCGCGCCTGGGCGGCGACGAATTCATCATCCTGCTCGAGGACATCGGCGCGCCGGCCGACGCGGCCGCCGTGGCGCAGACCCTGATCGAGCAGCTGCGCGCGCCGTGCGAACTGAGCTGCGGGCAGTCGGTCTACCTCGGCTGCAGCGTCGGCATCAGCGTGTATCCGGCCGACAGCGGCGACCACCACCAGCTCATCAAATACGCCGACACCGCGCTGTACCGGTCCAAGGACAACGGCCGCGGCACCTACCACTTCTATGCCGAGGAACTCGGCGCCGAAGCCGACGCGCGCCTGGCCGAATCGAGCCTGCTGCGCGCCCTGGCCAGGAACGAATCCGCGCCGTCCGGCCCGCCATCGGCGCCGCCATCGGCGCGCGCGGACGCGCCCTGCAACTGACGGCGACCAAGGCCATCACTCGCCGGCGCGCGGCGTCGCTTGACATGACGCGCTTGGGCGCCAAAATGAAAGTGCCATCGGGCCCGCCGCCAACCACCGGAGCATTCAATGACAACAGAAATCGCGTTTGACACGCTGAAGATGGTCGAGCGTTTCCAGAGCGCCGGATTTTCTGCCGATCAAGCCAGGATGACGACGACCATACTCGCGGAAGTCATTGCCGCGGAGGACACGCGCATCGCGGAGCGCTTTTCGAATAAGCAGGACGTCACTTTGGAGCTGATTGGCATACGTTCCGATATCCACATGCTGCGTCAAGAGCTTCGCCAAGAGAGCAACACGCTTCGCCAAGAAAGCAACACGCTTCGTCAAGAGATGAAAGCGATGAACGCCGACACCAAGGCCGAATTGGTGCGCTGGGTGGTCGGCGTCGGCCTGCTGCAAATGGCATTGATCAGCGGGCTGGTTCTCAAGCTCGTCCACTAACGGCCTCCAGGATCGCGGCCCGGCGCCGCCCCCTTTTGCCGCATCGAGGCAGCGCAAAAAATCGTAAAGATGTGTCAGATGTAATAAGTTGCATCAATGCCCTTGGCGGGGCAATGTGCTTGCTATAGTCATTTCACGCAACAACGAAATGGAGAACGCACATGAAACCCAACGTCTACGCCGCCGCCGTGATCGCGCTCAGCAGCGCCTTCTTCCTGTCCGCGGCGGCCCAGGCGCAAGTCGATTTCAGCGTCGTCATCGGCAACGCGCCGCCGCCGCCGCGCTTCGAGAGCGCGCCCCAGCCGCGCCCCGGCTACGTCTGGGCGCCGGGCTATTGGAACTGGGACGGCCAGGGCCACTCCTGGAGCGCCGGACACTGGGAGCCGGAGCGCCGCGGCCACCGCTACGAGCGCCCCGAATGGCGGCGCGACAACGACGGCTGGCGCCTGAACCGGGGCGGCTGGATCGCGCACCAGGCCCAGTCGGGCAACTACGGCAATGAAGCGGACGTCGTCTACGTGCGCACCGCCCCGCCGCCGCCGCGGCGCGAATGGTCGCCGCGCCCGCGCCCCGGCTACGTTTGGGCCGCCGGCCACTGGGAATGGCGGGGCCGCAGCTATCAATGGGTGCCCGGCGTGTGGATCGCCGAGCGTCCGGGCTACGACTACCGGGTCGCCAACTGGGCCCGGCGCGACGGCCGCTGGTATCTCGAACCGGGGCGCTGGGCGCCGCGCGCGGGCTACGAACGCGACCATGACCGCCGCCACGACCGCGACCATGACGCCGGCCCGGGACGCCGTGACCGCGACCACGACGGCGTGCCGAACCGCTATGACCGCGACCGCGACGGCGACGGCGTGCCGAACCGCGTCGACAGCAATCCGGACAATTCGCGCCGCAACTGACGCCGCCGCCGTATTCGTCCGACCATCGGGCCGCCATCATCTGGCGGCCCTTTTTTGCATCGGCCGGGGCAAGGCGCCGCGCTTCGGTTATGCTGTCGCCCCATCCGAACCCATCGCCGCCCCATGCCTGAATTCGACCAGCTCATCGCCGCCGCCTACCAAACCGAACGGGTGGCCGGCCGGCGCCTGGCCAAACGAGCCGGCATCGACGAGCCGCAAGCGCTGCGGCTCACGCTGGAACAGGCGGCCGGCGCGCAAGGCTTGCCGCGACTGCTCGCCGCGCGCGCCCAGGCGCGCGAAGCCGATGCGGCCCGGCGCATTCAAAAAGCCGAACAGAAAGCGCAACAACGGGCGCGGAAGACGGCCCCCGAAGCGGGCGCGGCGAACGCATGGCGCGCCTGGTTCGACGGTTCGTCGCATCCGAATCCGGGCCGCGTCGGCATCGGCGCCCTGCTCGCCGGCCCCGGCGGCGAACAAGTCGAAATTTCCCGCCGCGCCGGCCACGGCAACAGCGGCCAGGCCGAATACCGCGCCCTGATCGCGCTGCTGGAGGCGGCCGTGGCGCTGCGGCCGGCCGAACTGCTGGTGTATGGCGACAGCCAGGTCGTGATCGACGACGTGAACCGGCGCGGCGCGCGCCCGGCCACCGGACTGGAGGACGAGCGCGAGCTGGTCGACGCGCTGATCGCGCGGCTCGGCAAGGTCAGCCTGCGCTGGATTCCGCGCCACAAGAACGGCGCCGCCGACCGCCTCTCGCAGCAAGCCGCCGCGGGGTGGCAGGCGGGCGATGCCGGCGACGATGTCGCGGACACGGCCGACCAGCCATAACCGACGCGGCGGCCGCACCTCGCCGGCCGCACCTCGCCGGCCGCATCTTCCGCCGCACCTTGACAGCCTTGCCTCGAACTGCAACCATACCGGCCATGAAATTCACCCGTACCCATCTCGCATCCCCGAACTGGTGGCGCCGCCGACCGCGCGGCCTTTCCTTTTCTGTAATGTGAAATGAAACGCCGCCTCGCTTGGGCGGCGTTTTTTTTGAAGCGCGGTTCGAGCGAAGCCATCCCGATGCCAAAGGAACTTCGATGAGCTTGCCAAACCAGTCCGATTCTTCGTCCGCCGCGCCAGCCGCCGCCACCGCTCCCACCGTGATCCTGACCGGCGACCGCCCCACCGGCCCGCTGCACCTCGGCCACTTCGTCGGCAGCCTGCGCAACCGCGTCGACTACCAGCACCATTACGAGCAGTTCATCATGCTGGCCGACTCCCAGGCGCTGACCGACAACATGGACGACACCGGCAAGGTGCACCGCAACGTGGTCGAGGTCGCGCTCGACTACCTGGCCGTCGGCATCGACCCGACGCTGTCGACCATCTTCATCCAGTCGCAGATCCCGGAACTGGCCGAGCTGACCTTTTACTATCTGAACATGGTCACCGTCGCGCGCCTCGAGCGCAACCCGACCGTCAAGGAGGAAATCCGGCTGCGCGGCTTCGAGCGCGACATTCCGGCCGGCTTCCTCACCTATCCGGCCAGCCAGGCGGCCGACATCACCGCCTTCAAGGCATCGCTGGTGCCGGTCGGCGAGGACCAGATTCCGATGATCGAGCAGACCAATGAAATCGTGCGCCGCTTCAACCGCATCGCCCAGCAGGACATCCTGCGCGAGGCGAAGGCGCTGGTGCCGCAGATCGGCCGCCTGCCCGGCATCGACGGCAAGGCCAAGATGAGCAAGTCGCTCGGCAACACCATCAACCTCGGCGCGACGCCGGACGAGATCCGCGCCGCCGTGAAGAAGGTCTACACCGATCCGCTGCACCTGCGCGTGCAAGACCCCGGCCATCTGGAAGGCAACGTCGCCTTCCTCTACCTCGACGCCTTCGACCCGGACCAGGCCGCGCTGGCCGAGATGAAGGCGCACTATGTGCGCGGCGGTCTGGGCGACAGCATCGTCAAGGCGCGCCTGGAAACCTGCCTGCAAGAACTCCTGGCGCCGATCCGCGCCCGGCGCGAGGAGTGGGCGCAGGACCGCGGCCACGTCTTGCAACTGCTGAAGGAAGGCACCTTCAAAGCGCGCGAAGTGGCGGCCAAGACGGCCGACGAGGTCAAGGCGGCGCTCGGCCTGAGCTATTTCTAAGCTCAGGCGCGCGATGCGGGTCCGATGAGCTACGTCGTCATCGCGCTGTTCGCGCTGGGGTATCTGGCGGCGACGCTGGCGTGGCGCGTGCCGGTCGAGGTCGGCGCGTTCTACCTCGGCGCCAGCGTGCTGTGTTTTATTGTCTATGCGTTCGACAAGGCGGCCGCGCGCGGCGGCCGTTGGCGCATTTCCGAGCGCAGCTTGCTGCTGTTCGGGCTGGCCTGCGGCTGGCCCGGCGCCCTGCTGGCGCAAGAGTGGCTGCGCCACAAATCGAGCAAAACCAGCTTCCGCCGCAAGTTCTGGCTGACGGTCGCGCTCAATGTCGCGGCCTTCGTCTGGCTTAGTGCAGAGTTAGGAGGCTGGCGGGCTTAGGGAGTCGAAGCGAAAGAATAGCTGGGTGAGGCCAGATTTTGACGGTTTCGCAGTGCCAATAGCGAGCTATTGGCCGAGAAGACGGCGAAATATGGACCGTCCAGGTATTTTTGCAGCCGACGAGCCTAAGTCCGACAGACTCCTAG
>JACMLV010000802.1 GCA_014379395.1 Burkholderiaceae bacterium | reverse complement strand
GCGCGCGCCGCCGGCGCCGGATGTTTGATTGTTTTGGTCTTGCATGCGAGTCCGCGGGTCGGAGAAGGCCGGTTTGGCGCCGGCCGTGGTTGCTTAATTGCGCTGCGGCGCGGCGCGGTGTGGCCCGGCCTGCGCGGCGCGGCCTGCGCGGCGCGGCCTTACGCGGCGCGACTCAAATATTCCGGGTCAAATGCCCCAGATATCGCTGCCTTTCACATAGCCGATCAAGCCGTCCTTGTGGCGCACCTTGACCCAGCCGGCGGCCGGCGCTTCGAGTACGTCGAGCAGGATGCCCTTGTCGGCGATGAACACGGCGGGTGCGGCCTCGTCGGTGCGCTCGCGCACCTTCAGGCTGGGCGTGCGCACCACCACGTTCCTCTTGCTGCTGAGCGCCTTCAATTCGATCCAGGCCAGCTCGCCGCTGACGTCGCGCACCTTGACCCATTCGCCGTAGCCGAGCACCACTTCGAGCGGCATGCCGCGCGGCGCCACGAACAGCTTGTTGCCCCTGGTCGAAGGCGCGTCGTACAGGATGGCCGGGGCCGCGCCCACGGTTTTGAAATCGAAACCGTGGCTGGCCGTGGCGGCCAGCAACAGGGCGCCGCCCGCGCAAACGCGCAGCCGGCCCGGGAGCGAGTGCGCCATCTGCTTAGTGCGCGCTTTCGCTGGCGGCCGGCGCTGCGTCGGCGGCTTCGGTCAGCGCTTGCAGACGCTGCTGGTAGAACACCTCGAAATTGATTTCGGCCAGGTGCACCGGCGGGAAGCCGGCGCGCGTGATGACGTCGGCGATGTTGGCGCGCAGGTAAGGATAGACGATGTTCGGGCAGCCGATGCCGAGCAGCGGATCGAGTTGCTCGGCCGGGATGTTGCGCGCCTCGAAGATGCCGGCTTGCTTGCCCTCGACCAGGAACGCGACCTTGTCCTTGATCTTGGCGGTGACGGTGATCGTCACGGTCGACTCGTAGATGCCTTCGGCCAGCGGGGTGGCGCCGACGTCGAGCGAGACTTCGATGGCCGGGGCTTCTTGCTCCAGAAAGACGGCCGGGGAGTTCGGCTGTTCCAGCGACATGTCTTTCAGGTAGACGCGTTGGATTTGGAACACGGGTTGCAGGTTTTCGTCGGACATGGAACGCTTTCTTTGTAAGGGAGGAGACGGCGGATGGCGCTGCGTGGGGCCGGTTGCGCACCCCGCGCCGCATGCGCGGGCAATTGTATCAAAACCGCCAGGGCGGCAGCGCGCCGGCGGGCCGCGCGGATCGGTATATTTTCAGGGCGATGTCGCCATGACATCGCCCCAATCCCGCGCCGGCCGCGCTTATTTTCCGTTCAGCAGGGAATCGAGTCCGCCGGCCTGGTCGAGCGCGTACAGATCGTCGAAGCCGCCGACGTGGGTGTCGCCGACGTAGATCTGCGGCACGGTGCGCCGGCCGGTTCTTTCCATCATCGCGACGCGCTGCCCGGGGTCGAGGTCGACCCGGATTTTTTCGATCTCGGTCACGCCCTTGGCCTCCAGCAGGCGCTCGGCGCGCACGCAATAGGGGCAAGACGCGGTGTGGTACAGGATTACATGGGCAGTCATCGGGTTTCCTCTTATTTCGCCAGCGGCAAACCCTGGTGGCGCCAGGCCACCAGGCCGCCGTCCAGGTTGACGACGTCTTCGAAGCCGGCCTTGGTCAGAATCCGCGCCGCGCTGGCCGAGCGGGCCCCGCTCTCGCACACGACGACGATGCTTTTCGCCTTCATCTTGTCGAGCTCGCCGATCTTGTCGGCCAGCTGGGCCAGCGGGATGTTCTTGGCGTCGGGCAGATGGCCGGTGCCGAATTCGGCCGGCTCGCGCACGTCGATGATCATGGTCTTGCCGCGGTTGATCAACTGCGTCACTTCGAGCACGGTGGCGCGCTTGCCGCGCAGCGCGATGGCCGGCCACAGCAGCGAGCCGCCGGACAGCAGCACGATACCGATCAGAAAAATGTGGTCAATAAGGAATTTCACGGGGGTCCAATGGTTTAAGTCAATGCGCGCATTATAAAATAGAAGCTGGCAGAGTTCCTCTTCTGCGCTTGTTTTTGCCTTGAACCCCTATTTGAAGATTGAATCATGTACAAAATCGTTTTCATGCGCCACGGCGAGTCCACCTGGAACCTCGAGAACCGCTTCACCGGCTGGACCGACGTCGACCTGACCGAAAAAGGCGTCAACGAGGCGCGCGGCGCCGGCGCGCTGCTCAAGGAGGCCGGCTTCAATTTCGACCTGTGCTACACCTCGGTGCTCAAGCGCGCCATCCGCACCCTGTGGCTGACGCTCGACGCGATGGATCTGATGTGGCTGCCGGTCAAGCACGACTGGCGCCTGAACGAGCGCCATTACGGCGCCCTGCAAGGACTCGACAAGGCCGAGACGGCCGCCAAATACGGCGACGAGCAAGTGCTGGTGTGGCGCCGCAGCTACGACACGCCGCCGCCGGCCCTGGCCGCCGACGATGAGCGCGCCTCCTTCAACGACCCGCGCTACGCCGGCTTGCCGCGCGCGGCCATTCCGCTGACCGAATGCCTGAAGGACACGGTCGCGCGCGTGGTGCCGGCCTGGGACGAGGAGATCGCGCCGGCCATCCGGGCCGGCAAGCAGATCCTGATCTCGGCCCACGGCAACAGCCTGCGCGCCCTGATCAAGATGCTCGACGGCATCAGCGACAGCGACATCGTCGGCCTGAACATCCCCAACGGCCAGCCGCTGGTGTACGAGCTCGACGCCGACCTGAAGCCGATCCGCCACTACTACCTGGGCGACCCGGCCGCCATCGCCGCCGCCATGAGCGCCGTCGCCAGCCAGGGAAAGGCCAAGTAAGTTTTGCCTTCTCCTTTTTTCCGCAGCCGGCGGGGACTCGCCGCGCGCGGCGCCGCCCTGGCCCTGGCGTTGACCCTGGCCGGCGGCAGCGCCCATGCCGCCCGCGCCACCGAGCGCAGCAAGCAAAAAGCCGTGGCCGAGGCCGAGCGCGCCGGCCTGCAACAGAAGCTGAGCGCGCTCAAGCGCGACATCAGCCGCACCGAGAGCGCCAAGGACGACGCGGCCGACACCCTGGCCGAGTCGGAGCAGGCGATATCAAGCGCCAACCGGGCGCTGCGCGAGCTGGCCGCCGAGCAGGACCAGACCGGCGTCAAGCTGCGCGAACTGGCGCAACAGCGCGACAGCCTGGCCGCCACCGTCGAGCTGCAGAAGAAGCAGCTGGCCAAGCTGCTGCGCGAGCAGTACCTGGCCGGCAACGAGGACCGCATCAAGCTGCTGCTCTCGGGCGACAACCCGAACCGCATCAACCGCGAGTTGCAGATGCTGTCCTATGTCTCGCAGGCCCAGGCCCAGCTGCTGACCCAGCTGCGCGCCAACTTGCAGGCGGTCGAGGCGAACCAGGCCGCGGCCCAGAACGCGCGCGACGAGCTCGACGAAATCGCCCAGGAAGAGCGCGAACAGAAACTCCTGCTCGAGCAGGAGAAGGGACGCCGCGCGGCCCTGCTGGCCAAGCTGTCGAAGCGCCTGACCGAGCAGCGCAAGGAGGCGGGCAACGTGGCCCGCGACGAACAGCGCATGGCCGGGCTGGTCGACAAGCTCGCCAAACTGATCAAGGAACAAACCGAGGCCGCCGCCGCCGAGAAGCTGCGCCTGGCGCAAGTGGCGGCCGAGCGCGCCAAAACCGAGGCCAGCGCGCGCGCCGAGGCCAAGGCCAAGGCCGCGG
>JACMLV010000094.1 GCA_014379395.1 Burkholderiaceae bacterium | reverse complement strand
CGAATACGCGGTCTACGACCCGGACAGCCGCATGCTGCGCGGCTTCCTCGGCGGCCTGGCGGCGCACCTGGAAGCCGACGGCGAAGGCTGGCTGATCGTCTCCGACCTGGCCGAGCACCTCGGACTGCGCACGCGCGCCGAACTGCTCGAGTGGATCGAGACGGCCGGATTGAAAGTGCTGGGCCGGCTCGACGTCAAGCCGAGCCATCCGCGCGCGACCGATCCAAGCGACACCCTGCACGCGGCGCGCGCGGCCGAAATCACGTCGCTGTGGCGCCTCGCCGCGGCCTGATCGGCGATTAACTTCGCCCGCGGCCGGTTTGCCATTGCACAAACCATTCCACCCCTATATAATTCGTTTCGCGGGGTGGAGCAGTCTGGCAGCTCGTCGGGCTCATAACCCGAAGGTCACAGGTTCAAATCCTGTCCCCGCAACCAAATAGCAAGCCGCTGATTCCGTCAAAAGAATCAGCGGCTTTCGCTTTTTCAAGGGCGCTTTACGCGCGCGCCGGAACGAATACACGATCGAGCCACCGCCGCCAAACTTGGCGCGCCGCGCTTTCCCCGCCCCTATTCCGGTCGAAACCGGCCGCGTCCCGCATGCTGCCTTGGCAGTCGCAATAGACAAAACAATATAACGCAAATTCAAGCCAGGCATTTCATCGCGCCAAAGACCTCAGTCCGATGCCGTCCAAACTGGCGATCTAGAGCATTCCCATTGACGCCACCTACATGAGATCGATCATGGCTATCTTGATAGAAGTCAATGTTTTCCGGCAACCATGTTGATTTGGAAGTATACGAGAGTATATTACGGTCTGTTCATTAGCGGCTGAACAAGGGAAGCATGGGAATCTGGCGTAAAACGGGCGGTTTCGCCTTTCGCTATATACAAATCTATATTACGAATTGACACATTGGGGCATGCAAGCATGACAAAATCAAAAGAATCATCGGTCGCCAACGCTCGACGCGGCCTTCTGGCCGCCGCCGTTTTGGCGACATTCGGCCCGGCGTCGGCGTCGGCGTGGGCGCAGGACGCCGGCGCGGCGCCGTTCGAGCTGGGCGCGGTCACCGTGATCGGCAAGCGGACCCAGGTCGGCCAGGTGGGTGAAGATCAGGTCGGCTCGGTTGTCAGCCGCAAGGACATGCAACAGTTCAACCGCGACAATGTAGGCGCTGCGCTGAACCTGTTATCGGGCGTGGCGATCTCGACCAATTCGCGCAACGAGCAGACCATCTCGGTGCGCGGCTTCGATTCCCGGCAAGTGCCCCTGTTCATCGATGGCATCCCGGTCTACGTCCCATATGACGGCTACGTCGATTTCAAGCGCTTCACCACGGCCGACCTGGCCGCGATCCAGGTGGCCAAGGGGTATAGCTCGGTGGCCTACGGTCCCAATGCGCTGGGCGGCGCGATCAACCTGATCTCGCGCCGGCCAAGCCAGCAGTTCGAAGGCGACGCCTCGGCGGGCCTGGCGTCCGGCCGCGAGCGGCGCTCGTCGGTCAACGTCGGCACCAACCAGGGCGCGTGGTATCTGCAAGCGGGCGCGTCGTATTCGCAGGCCGACGGCTTTCCCCTGTCGTCCGACTTCAAGCCGAGCGCCGCCGAGGATGGCGGCCAGCGCAACAACGCCTATAGCAAGGACAGCAAGCTCTCGCTCAAGGTCGGCCTGACCCCGAACGCCGGCGACGAATATGTGATCAGCTACTACAAGCAGGACGGCGAAAAGGGACAGCCGCCATCGACCGTCCCGGCCGCCGCCCGCTATTGGAAATGGCCATATTGGAACAAGGAAAGCCTGTATTTCATCTCCAAGACCGCGCTGGGCGGCGCCGAAACCCTGAAGGTGCGGCTCTACCATGACAGCTACGACAACGAAGTCGACTCCTACACCAACGGCAACTACACGACGCTGAAGACGTCCGGCGCGGGCAGCGTGGGCACCGGACGCAGCATTTATAACGACCGCACCAACGGCGGCTCGCTGGAACTGGAATCGCTGCGCCTGAAAGCGCACACCTTGCGCCTGGTCGCCCATTACAAGGCCGACGACCATAACGAGCGCGACGCCAACGGCGTCGTCAACGCCACCTTCAAGGATGCGCTGGCGTCGCTCGCGGCGGAGGACAACATCGAACTCGCCCCGGGGCTGATCTTGTCGCTGGGCGCGGCGCGGCACCAGTTGCGCCCGGAAACCGTGTTCAGCCTCGGCAACCCCTATTCGCTGCCCGGCAACAAGACGGCGAACAACCTCCAGGGCGCGCTGTTCTACGACCTGAGCCCCTCCGCCCGTCTGTACGCGAGCGTCGCCCGCAAGACGCGCCTGCCAACCCTCAAGGATCGCTACTCGCAGCGCCTGGGGACGTTCGTCGAGAACCCGGACCTGCGGCCCGAGCAATCGCTGAACTACGAGATCGGCTATCAGGGCAGCCCGTGGCAGGGCAGCAAGGCCGAGGCCGCGCTGTTCTACAGCGACATCGACGACAAGATCCAGTCGGTCGCCAATGTCGCGCCGAACCTGAGTCAAATGCGAAATGTCGGCCGGGTGCGCAGTTCCGGCATCGAGCTTGGCCTGCGCGGCGATATCAACGCCCAGCTTGAACTGGGGGGCAACTACACCCTCACCGATCTGGCAAACCTCAGCGCGCCGGCCGTCAAGCTGACCGACGTGCCACGCCACAAGCTGACCGCGCACGTCTTGCTGCGCCCGCTTCCCCGGCTCGACCTGATCGCCTTCGCCGAGTACGACAGCGCTCGCTGGGTCTCGAACACGCTCCAGTTGGCCGGATTCGCCACCCTCAATCTGAAAGCCGCCTACAAGCCAAGCCGGCAAGTGGCGCTGGAGGCCGGCGTCACCAACCTGACGGACAAGAACTACGCGCTGGCCGACGGCTTTCCGAGCGCCGGCCGCATGTGGTTCACCAATCTCAACTATCGCTTTTAATCGGAGGGCAGCATCATGATCCACACCATTCGCGTCATCCTGGCCTGCTGCGCGCTCGCCCTGTGCGGCCCGTCGGCGGCGGCGGGCAAGGCCGCCAACCCGGCGCAATATGTCACCGAAAGCATGACCGTTTCCGGCGCGGTCGAACACGCGCTGACGCTGCGCGTGGCCGACCTGCGGCAATTTCCGCCACAGCAACTGGGCGAGGTGCCGCTGGTGTGCCAGACCGGCGCCAAGGTCGGCCAGCTGGAGAACTTCAAAGGCGTGCTGCTGCGCGACATCCTGGAAAAGGCCGTCGTCGTCTCGCACGACCATAACGACGTCAAGAAAATGCTCATCATCGCCACCGCCAGCGACGGCTACAAGGTGGTCTTCTCCTGGAGCGAGATATTCAACTCGCCGGTCGGCGATGGGGTGCTGGTGTTCTTCGAGAAGGACGGCCAGCCGCTGGCCGACGACGAGGGGCGCATCGCAATGGTGTCGAGCAAGGATCTGCGCACCGGCCCGCGCCATGTGAAGTGGCTGCAGGGAATCGAAGTGAGGAAAATCGTCGAATGATCCGATCGCACTCCCGCGCCGACTCGCGCGCCGACCCCGGCGCCATGATCAGGGCGATCGCCGGCGTGCTCAGGAGCGCGCAGGAGGGCGAACTGCCGCTGTTCGCCTGGACGCTCGGACTGCCTCAGCCGGCGTTGCTGGCGCTGGTTCAGCATTGCTTCCCGGAACTGGGGACGCTGGAGCCGATGCCGGCGCGCCAGTACGTCGCCATCGTCGACACCGCGCCGGCGCAATTTCGCGACCTCACCGCCATGTTGTTCGCCAACCGCTCGCCCAAGGCCAGGGCGCGCCACGCCGATTGGCTGGCGCACGCCATCGCCGCCGCCTGCCTGGGCGAACGCCATCTCTGGCAGGACATGGGGCTGACCGGGCGCGAAGCGCTTTCGGCGCTGTTGAAATCCTACTTCGGGCCGCTTTTCCGGCGCAACAAGGCGGACCTCCAATGGAAGCGCTTTCTGTTCGCCGAGCTCGGGAAAACGCAAGGACGACCCGGACTGAGGCCGCCGGGCTGCGAGCGGTGCGCGCAAGCTGCGAGCTGTTTCCCGATTAGAGTTGCCGTGGCCAGCGCCGTGCGGCATGCTGGACTCGCAAAATCTCCACCACATCCCCGCGCATCCGGTACGGAATGAGGTAGTTAGGGTGTATGACCAGTTCGCGAGTACCGATCACACGGCCAGGTCGACCCATGCCAGGGAACTCGGCCAAGCGGTTTGTTTTCGCTTGGATTTCCAGCGCAAACGACTTTGCCCGTTCAACGTTATCTTTCTCGATGTACTCGACAATAGCGACGAGGTTGGCCAGCGCGGTCCTGGTCCACTTAACCACCATATTTTGCGAAGAAAGAATTGACTTCGTCGGCACTTGCGAACTCGCCTCGATCCGCTTCCGCAATGCCTTGCTCGATCTCCTGGATTTGCCAGGCCTCGGCCGCCACATAATCCCTGAGCGCGGCCACGGTGATTGCGCTCTTGTTCCGGCCGGTGGCCCGAACCAGCTTTTCGAGCTGGCCGGCCAAGTCTGCCGGAAGGCGGACGGTCATGGGCTTGTCGGTGCTTGATTTCATGATTCCATGTTGAATGAAGTGAGGATGTAACACCTAGTCAGCGTATGTATTCCTCCCCTTCCAGTCAACCAATTTCCGCAGGACGGACTTCGCTCACTCGGCCCGCTCGGATACAAACAACGGAGCTTCCTCGTACCTCGCCACAGCACCGTAAACGACGGCCAAGCGCGGCATTCCGGCGCCAAGGGCCGGCCACGGCGACCGGATCAGGGACATGGTCGAGCCGCTCGATGCCAAGCCGGCGGAAATGCGCACTATTCAACCACAAGGCCGACCCGGCGGGCGACGCCGAAAACGGTTTGTGATACACTGCGGGCCGCGCTTTATCGGGCTCAGCCCGAGCGCCACCATTTGCACCAAGGAGCCCGACTCACGCAGCCGGGCTTTTATTTTCTGCGGCGCGTTTCAACTGCGCCGCCTGACTTAAGCGGATCGACATCGGGTCCGCTCCATCGCCCAAATCGGGCCATGGGCATGAGGT
>JACMLV010000801.1 GCA_014379395.1 Burkholderiaceae bacterium | reverse complement strand
TCGTGGCTGGTGCAGGTGCCGTTGCTTCAGTTGTTGCTTCTTCGGGCGAGGCACCGTCTGTGGAGCGTAGCGAAACAGACGGTGCCTCGCCCGCGATGCCGTACTTCTCCAGGATCATCGCGCCGCCGCCGATACCCGTGTGATACACTTTGCTTGGCGTGTCGTTGCCCAGCGCTTGGTGAAACCGTTCCTCGTTGTAGAACGTAAGGGCGATATTAGCCAGTGACGGGACAGCTACCGCCCACCCGACGGTGCGTTTTAGGATTTGGGGCGTTCTCAAAAACCAAGTGCAACACCTTTTGCTGTAAGGTGCCGCCATGGTAAAAAGCTACAAACATCTGACCACCCAGGATCGCGCAAGTAGGCATACGGCTCGATGTCGCAGGCGCGGCAGGTCAGCATCAAGCTGTAAATGACGGCGCTGGAGTCGGCCCCCGCGACCGAGTCGGAGAACAGCCACGCCTTGCGGCCGATCGTAAACGAGCGGATGTCGCGCTCGATCAAATTGTTATCGATGGGGGCGCGGCCGTCATCGATGTAACGATAGATGTATAGCCATTGCCCGATGGCATAGCTGATCGCCTTGCCGATCAGCGATTGCGGCATGACTTCGGCCTGGTTCTTGACCAGTCACGTATGCAGGGCGTCCAGAATCGGCCGGCTTTTCTCCTGCCGCCATCGGTAAATCTCATCGATCAGGGTTCGCCCCTCGGGCGGCGCTTTCTTTCTGACCTTGGCCTCGATGCGATACAACTGGCCGATCATGTCGAGCGCCTCCTTGGCCCGCCCGGAGGGAGTCTTTTCCGCCTTGAGGGCCTCGTCGAAGTGGCGCCGCGCATGGGCCAGGCAGCCCAGGTGCTTGACGCCGGCCAGCATGCGCCAGGCCGAGTAGCCGTCGGTCATCACCGCGCCCTCGCAACCTTTCAGGAAGCGCTCTGGATGTTCGTGTCCGCGCCCCGGCTGATACTCGAACAGCACCACCGGTCGCGCGCTGCCTTCGGCGGTGCGGTATACCCACATGTACGACTTGTTTTGCGCCTTGCGGTCGGCTTCCTTGAGTACCTGCACGGTGCTCTCGTCGCCATGGATGAAGGGATTTTCCAGCAGTTCGCGTTGCAGAGCCGCGTACAGCGGCTTGAGCAGCACGCTGGCCTTGATGCACCATTGCGCCAGCGTGCCGCGGGCGACATCGACATCGACATCGCCGCGCAGCAGCCAGTCGTGCTGGCGGTACAGCGGTATGCCGTCGGCGTATTTGGCCGTCAGGACGGTGGCCACCGTGCCGGCGCTGGCGTTGCTGCCCGGAAGCGGCTGGGCTGGCATGGGGCTGGTGACGATCCTGCTCGATTCGCCGTGGCGGTCGCAGTGGCGACAGGCGTACTTGAAGCGCACATGCTGCAGCACCTGGACCTTGGCCGGAATGATGTCGAGCTGCTCGCTCGT
Organism: Burkholderiaceae bacterium; assembly: GCA_014379395.1. Lineage (GTDB taxonomy): Bacteria > Pseudomonadota > Gammaproteobacteria > Burkholderiales > Burkholderiaceae_D > Janthinobacterium. The sequence goes on along the minus strand of JACMLV010000801.1, from coordinate 664 downwards.
TTCCTCGCCCATCCGGTGCAGCGCGCCCTGGCAGCAGGCGCAGACCTTTTGCGCCTCCGGCAGGTTGTGTTCGACGCGCTGGCGCGGCAGGTGTGCCGGCAAGGCGCGGCGGCCGCGCTTTTTAGGCGCCGGCTTCGGCGTGGACGCTTCCTCGTCTTCCTCGTCTTCCGGGAACGCGGCGGCGTCCTGTTCGGCTTCGTTGAACAGGCAACTCTGGGCGCCCGATTTCTCGCTCGATGGCGCGAACCGTTTCAGCTGCGCCAAACGGAACTGATCCTCAAGGAAGGCGACGCGCTGCTGCAACGCCGGCGCGCGCCCCTCCAGCTCGCGGATGTAATCGCGAAGCTCGGGGGGAATGGCGGCGAGGATATCGGTCAGGTGCATGCAGTGACTTTACCAAATTAATTTTCATTATGGGTTTACGTCATTTGCATGTTTTTCAAATATATTTTTCAGCGCATCGCGCGCCGCTCAAACGGCTGATGGGCCACGGCGCTCTGTTAGTTCAGGCCTTCGATCAGCCAGCGCAATTGACGCGCCGTCACCGCCAGCGACTGCGCGTCGCCGCCATCCTTGGGCCAATGGAACCGGCCCTGTTCGAGACGCGCCGTCACCGCCAGCGACTGCGCGTCGCCGCCATCCTTGGGCCAATGGAACCGGCCCT
>JACMLV010000093.1 GCA_014379395.1 Burkholderiaceae bacterium | reverse complement strand
CCGCTCAGTCGCCGCTTAGTTGCCGATCACGTCGGCGCCCTTGGGCACGACGAACTTGAAGTGCGCCGCGCCGAGGGCCGGATTGCGCTGGAAGTTCTTGAACGACAGCACCGAGGTCTGGCCGAAGGTGTCGCGCAATTCCATCGCCTCGGGCACGCCGTTGCGCAGGCCGATGCCGATTTCCTCGAAGCTGGTGTCCTTGTTCTTCGGCGTCGCCTTGAGCCATTCCAGGCCGTCGCGGGTGCCGGCCTCGGCCAGCGTGAAGTTCTTGTCGAGGTCGTTGCTGCCGAACAGGATCGCCGCCGGCGACGAGCCGAGCGCGTCGCCCAGCTTCTTGACCGTGACCTGGTTCAAGTCCTTGTCGTAGATGAACAGCCGCTCGCCGTCGGCTTGCAGCAACTGCTCATACGGCTTCTGGTAGACCCAGATGAATTTGCCCGGCCGGGCGAACTCGAACTGGCCGCTCGAGGCCGGCGCGACCTTGCCGACGCTATCGGCCTTGCGCACCTGGCGCTGGGTGAATTCGCCCTTGGCCGCCTTGGTGCCGGCGACGAAGCTCTTGAACTGCTCGAGCGCGCTGGCGCCGGCGTTGCCGGCCAGCAGGGCGCCGATCAGGGCGCAGGCCAGCATCGTGTGTTTCCGCATCGGTTTCATCATTTCGTATTCCTTATTCCGCGTTCGCGGCCGGCACCAGGATTTCCCGGTTGCCGTTCGATTGCATGGTCGAGACGACCCCGCTTTGTTCCATCTGTTCGAGCAGGCGCGCGGCCCGGTTGTAGCCGATGCGCAAGTGGCGCTGCACCAGCGAGATCGAGGCGCGCCGGTTTTTCAACACCACCGCCACCGCCTGGTCGTACAGCGCGTCGGACTCGCCGCCGCCCTCGCCGCCGGCCGCGGCGCCCTCGCCGCCGCCCTCCTCCAGCACGCCGCCCTCGAGGATGCCCTCGATGTAGTCCGGCTCGCCGCGCTCCTTCAGGTATTTCACCACCCGGTGCACCTCCTCGTCGGAGACGAAGGCGCCGTGCACCCGCACCGGCAGGCCGGTGCCGGGCGGCATGTAGAGCATGTCGCCCATGCCGAGCAGGGTTTCGGCGCCCATCTGGTCGAGGATGGTGCGCGAATCGATCTTCGACGAGACTTGGAACGCGATCCGGGTCGGAATGTTCGCCTTGATCAGGCCGGTGATCACGTCGACCGACGGGCGCTGGGTCGCCAGGATCAGGTGCAGGCCGGCCGCGCGCGCCTTTTGCGCGATGCGGGCGATCAGCTCCTCGACCTTTTTGCCGACCACCATCATCAGGTCGGCCAGCTCGTCGATGATGATGACGATCGTCGGCAGCTTCTCGAGCGGCTCGGGCGCGTCCGGCGTCAGGCTGAACGGGTTCGGGATGTGCTCTTCGCGCTTGCGCGCCTCGGCGATCTTGGTGTTGTAGCCGGCCAGGTTGCGCACGCCCAGTTTGCTCATCAGCTTGTAGCGCCGCTCCATCTCGTTGACCGCCCAGTTGAGGGCGTTGCCGGCCTGGCGCATGTCGGTCACCACCGGCGCCAGCAGGTGCGGGATGCCCTCGTAGACCGACATTTCCAGCATCTTCGGATCGATCAGGATCAGGCGCACGTCGTGCGGATCGGCTTTATAGAGCAGCGACAGGATGGTGGCGTTGATGCCGACCGACTTGCCCGAGCCGGTGGTGCCGGCCACCAAGAGGTGCGGCATCTTGGCCAGGTCGGCCACCAAAGGCCGGCCGGCGATGTCCTTGCCGAGCGCGATGGTGAGGCTGGAGACGCCGTCGTTGTAGACCTTCGAGCCGATCACCTCGGTGAGCCGGACGATCTGGCGCTTGGCGTTCGGCAGTTCGAGCGCCATGTAGTTCTTGCCGGGGATGGTCTCGACCACGCGGATCGAGGTCAAGGACAGCGAGCGCGCCAGGTCGCGCGCCAGGCCGACGATGGTGGCGCCCTTGACGCCGGTGGCCGGTTCGATCTCGTAGCGCGTGACCACCGGGCCCGGATAGGCGGCCACGACCTTGGCCTGCACGCCGAAGTCGGACAATTTCTTTTCGATCAGGCGGCTGGTGAATTCCAGCGTTTCGACCGACACCGTCTCGACCGCCGGCGGCGCCTCGTCGAGCAGCGACAGCGGCGGGATGAAGTCGTTGTCGGTGCGCTCGAGGCCGAGCGCCAGCTGGCCCTTCTCGGGCGGCGCGATGTGGATCGGCACGCGTGTGGTCGGCGCGGCCGGCTCGGACGTGAACGGGGTTGCCAGCGCGGCGGCGGCCGACGCCGGG
>JACMLV010000800.1 GCA_014379395.1 Burkholderiaceae bacterium | reverse complement strand
TTGTCGAAGTCGAAGAAGGCGTCGGCGGCGAAGCTCACTTTTTCCGAGGTCGGCGCGGCCGCTGGCGCTGGCGCGGCGGCCGGCGCTGGGGCGGCGGCCGGGGCTTGGGCTACGGCGGGAGCGACGCACTTGCCGTCTTGCAGCACTTCCGGTGCGGTGCACAGTGGCACGTCGCAGCCTGGGACCGCGTCTTTCGGGGTCCAGTAGCCGGTGCGCCAGCACAGGCCGAAGGCGTCGCGGGCGATGATGCCGCGGCCGTCTTGCACGTAGGCGCTGTACGGGGTCGCCGCCTTGATGTCGGTGCTCAGGGGAGCGAAAGGCGGGGAAGTCTGGGCAGAAGCGGTGCTGGCGATTACTGCGGACGCTGCGAAAATCAGGTTTGCAAATTTATTCATTATTTTTTCCTTTCGGGGGATGGTATCCGCAGCAAAACCGTGCGGCTGTGTCTGCATGAAACTTATCTTATCATGCCCACACGCAACTACAGTTCGAGATTGTGAAACTTGCAATTAGCTTCTCAATCATTTTGCCACACGCTTTGACGCCGCACGAACTACGTTAAATCAAGTGTTCGGATTTTTTCTGTTAACGTTGTGTCGTTGCAACGCGCCGGCCGATTATAGACCGCAATGCGTTTTCGTGCCGCAGAGCACGCTTTGCCGCGCCGCCGGCGCCCAATTCGGTGGGCGCCGCAGGGTCCGCATGCTAAAATCGCACGCTTGACCGTTGCCATTATCGGCCGCGCCGCCCACCGCGCCGGCGCCGCCCAAGCAGCGGCCACGGATATGCAGTCATCGCTTCGCACATTGCGTAATAGATAAGTCAACCACAGCCTACAGAGCCGCCGAACCGCCAATGGATCAATTCGCAAAAGAAACAATCCCCATTTCCCTCGAAGAAGAGATGCGCAAGAGCTACCTCGATTACGCGATGAGCGTGATCGTCGGGCGCGCCTTGCCGGATGTGCGCGACGGCTTGAAGCCGGTGCACCGCCGGGTCTTGTTCGCGATGCACGAGATGAACAATGTGTGGAACCGGCCGTACGTCAAGTGCGCCCGCGTGGTCGGCGAGACGATGGGTAAGTTCCACCCGCACGGCGACGCCTCGATCTACGACACGCTGGTGCGTATGGCGCAGGACTTTTCCTTGCGCTACACGCTCGTCGACGGCCAGGGCAACTTCGGCTCGGTCGACGGCGACAGCGCCGCGGCGATGCGCTACACCGAGTGCCGCCTCGACAAGATCGCCGGCGAGATCCTGGCCGACATCGACAAGGACACGGTCGACTTCGTGCCCAACTACGACGGCAAGGAAAAAGAGCCGTCGGTGCTGCCGACCAAGATCCCCAACCTGTTGATCAACGGCTCGTCGGGCATCGCGGTCGGCATGGCCACCAACATCCCGCCGCACAACCTGTCCGAGGTGATCGACGGCGCCCTGCACGTGCTGCGCAATCCGAACTGCACGATCGACGAGCTGATCGACATCATCCCGGCGCCGGACTTCCCGACCGCCGGCATCATCTATGGCGTGTCGGGCGTGCGCGACGGCTACCGCACCGGCCGCGGCCGGGTGGTGATGCGCGCCAAGACCCACTTCGAGGAGTTCGGCAAGGAGGGCGGCCGCATCGCCATCATCGTCGACGAGCTGCCCTACCAGGTCAACAAGAAGTCGCTCCTCGAGCGCATCGCCGAGAACGTGCGCGACAAGAAGCTCGACGGCATCTCCGACATCCGCGACGAGTCCGACAAGTCGGGCATGCGCGTGGTGATCGAGTTAAAGCGCAACGAAGTGCCCGAGGTGGTGCTCAACAACCTGTACAAGCAGACCCAGTTGCAGGACACCTTCGGCATGAACATGGTGGCGCTGGTCGACGGCCAGCCCAAGCTGCTCAACCTCAAGCAGATGCTGCAATGCTTCCTGTCGCACCGGCGCGAAGTGGTCACGCGGCGCACCGTGTTCGACCTGCGCAAGGCGCGCGAGCGCGGCCACGTGCTCGAAGGCCTGGCCGTGGCGCTGGCCAACATCGACGACTTCATCGCCATCATCAAGGCGGCGCCGACGCCGCCGCTGGCCAAGGTCGAGCTGATGGCGCGCGCCTGGGATTCATCGGTGGTGCGCGAGATGCTCGCCCGCACCGGCGACGGCACCACCGTCGGCGGCATCGACGCCTTCCGCCCCGAGCATCTGCCGAAGCACTACGGCATGCAGCCCGACGGCCTCTATAAGCTGTCCGACGACCAGGCGCAGGAAATCTTGCAGATGCGCCTGCAGCGCCTGACCGGCCTGGAGCAGGACAAGATCGTCAACGAGTACAAGGAAGTGATGGCCCACATCGCCGACCTGCTCGACATCCTGGCGCGCCCCGAGCGCGTCACCGTCATCATCACCGACGAGATGACGCTGGCCAAGAACGAATACGGCGTCGGCAACAAGGACGTGCGCCGCTCGCAGATCGAGATGAACGCCACCGACCTCGAGACCGAGGACTTGATCACGCCGCAGGACATGGTGGTCACGCTGTCGCACACCGGCTACATGAAGGCGCAGCCGATCTCCGAATACCGCGCCCAGAAGCGCGGCGGGCGCGGCAAGCAGGCCATGGCGACCAAGGAAGAGGACTGGATCGAGCAGCTGTTCATCGCCAACACGCACGACTACATCCTGTGCTTCTCCGACCGCGGCCGCATGTACTGGCTGAAGGTGTGGGAGGTGCCGCAGGGCTCGCGCAATTCGCGCGGCAAGCCGATCGTCAACATGTTCCCGCTGCAGGACAACGAGAAGATCACGGTGATCCTGCCGCTGTCGGGCGACAACCGCACCTTCCCGGAAGACCATTACGTGTTCATGTCGACCAGCCTCGGCACGGTCAAGAAGACGCCGCTGAAGGACTTCAGCAATCCGCGCAAGGCCGGCATCATCGCGGTCGACCTCGACGAGGGCGACTTCCTGATCGGCGCCGCGCTCACCGACGGCAAGCACGACGTGATGTTGTTCTCGGATTCGGGCAAGGCGGTGCGCTTCGACGAGAACGACGTGCGGCCGATGGGCCGCACCGCGCGCGGCGTGCGCGGCATGAACCTGGAAGAGGGCCAGCACGTCATCGCGCTGTTGGTGGCCGAGAACGAGCAGCAGTCGGTGCTGACGGCGACCGAGAACGGCTACGGCAAGCGCACCCCGATCACCGAGTACACCCGCCACGGCCGCGGCACCAAGGGCATGATCGCGATCCAGACCAGCGAGCGCAATGGTCCGGTGGTGGCCGCCACGCTGGTCGAGCCGCATGACGAGATCATGCTGATCACCACCGGCGGCGTGCTGATCCGCACCCGCGTGGCCGAGATCCGCGAGATGGGCCGCGCGACCCAGGGCGTGACGCTGATCGCGGTCGAGGACGGCACCCGCCTGTCCGGCCTGCAGCGCATCGTCGAAGCCGACGTCGACGAAGTCGAGCTCGAAGCCGGCCCGGACGCGGCGGCGGCAGCG
>JACMLV010000799.1 GCA_014379395.1 Burkholderiaceae bacterium | reverse complement strand
GCGCGCCTTCGAGGCCGATCCCGACCTGGCCGCGCTGGTGGTCGACCTGGCCGACGAGGTGCGGCGCCTGCGCGCGCGGCTGCGGGTGTCCGGGCTGGGCTGACGGCATAAGCCGTCGGCCCTTGATTCAAAAGCCGCGCTCGAGCAGCAGTGGTAGTTGCTGCGCGAATTGCCGCAGCAGCCATTTGCCGGCCGGCCCCGGATGCTCGTCGCCGCGGGATATCACGTGCACCGGATATTTGATCATGCCGCCGTCGCCCAGCGCCAGCGGCACCAGGCGGCCGTTGGCCAAGTCCTCGCGGATCATCGCCTCCGGCATGTTGCCCCAGCCCAGGCCGGCGCGCAGCAGCGCGTGCTTGGAGCCGAGGTCGCCCAGGCGCCAGTCGCGCAGCGCCAGCACGCCGAAGTCCTGGCCGGCGGTCAGTTCGCTGCGGTCGGTCAGCACCAATTGGGTGTGTTCGCGCGCCACCGCCGTCGGGATGGTGCCGCGCATCTGCGCCAGCGGGTGGCCCGGCGCGGCCACCGACAGCATCGTCACGTAGCCCATCGCGTGGCGCTCGATGACGGGCGGGGTGAAGATCATCCAGCCGCTCAGGCCGATGTGGCAGACCCGCTCCATCACCATCTGCACCACCACCCCGAGCGCCTCGATGCGCAGGCGCAGCGCGACGGTCGGGAATTCCAATTGAAACGCCTCGAGGATCTCGACCAGCACGCTGGTCGGGAACATCACGTCGACCGCCAAGGACACCTCGGCCTCCATGCCGCCGGCCAGCGCCTGGGCGCGCGCGCGCATGCCGTCCACCTTCAGGGTCACCGCGCGGGCGTCGGCCAGCAGCGCCTTGCCGGCCTCGGTCAGGCGCGGCTGGCGCTGGCCGCGCTCTAACAGCGCGACGTTGAGCTGCTGCTCCAGGTTGGCGATGGTGTAGCTGATCACCGACTGGGTCCGGTGCAGCGCGCGCGCGGCGCGCGCGAAGCCGCCGGCGTCGATGACGGCGATGAAAACGCGCAATTGGTCGAGCGAGGGCTGGCCGGGTTCTCTCATGGGGCGGGATCGGTGGCGGTGGGGGCGGGCGCCATCGTAGCACGGGCGCCGGCGGCCGGGAAACGCGGCCGCCGGCCGCCTCCTAGACATCATGTATTGACCTGCCGGACCTCAAGCAACGCGGGTTAAGCTTGTGGCTCCGGAGAACCCCACGCGCAGAGCCGCAATTGAGGAGGCAGGTCATGAACGAGTTTACCAAGTTTGTCGGGATGGATGTGCACAAGGCGACGATAGCGGTGTCGGTCGCCGATGCGGGTGGCGGCGAAGTGCGCTATCTGGGCGAGATCGCCAACACGGCCGATGCTATCGCCAAGCTGGTAAGGCAGTTGCGCAAAGGCGACGGGCATCTGTCGTTCTGCTACGAAGCCGGGCCATGCGGCTACGGCATCCACCGCCAACTGGTCGAGCTCGGTTGGGACTGCCAGGTGGTGGCGCCGTCGCTGATCCCCAGGAAAGCGGGCGATCGGGTCAAGACGGACCGGCGCGACAGCATAATGCTTGCCCGACTGCACCGGCCCGGCGAGCTCACCGCCGTTTGGGTACCCGATGATTCGCAGGAGGCGCTGCGAGATCTGACGCGCTCGCGAGAGGACATAAAAAATCTGCTACGCCAGGCCAAGCAGCAACTTCTGGCCTTCTTGCTACGATATGGCAAGTGCTATGCGGGCAAGAGCAACTGGACCCAGGCGCATTACCGCTGGCTGGAGGAAATGAAATTCGCCCACCCCGTACAACAAATCGTTTTTCAGGAATACATCGACACGGTCAAGCTCTTGGGCAAGCGGGCCGACGCCCTTAACAAGCAGCTTGAAAGCGCGGCCACGGAATCGGTATTCTGGCCAGTGATCGAAAGCCTGATGGCACTGCGTGGCGTCGACATGCTAACGGCGACGATCATCGTGGCGGAGATCGGCGACCTCAAACGTTTCGCCACGGCGCCACAACTGATGGCTTACCTTGGCTTGGTGCCAAGCGAGCATTCCAGCGGCGCCAGCAAGTCGCGCGGCGCCATCACCAAGACCGGCAACGGGCACGTCCGACGCGTGCTGGTGGAGGCGGCATGGACCTATCGCCATCCCGCCCGCAAGACCAAGCATTTGGAGCGACGTGCGGAGCGCACATCGGACGCGGTGCAGGAGATTGCCTGGAACGCGCAGAAGCGCTTGTGCGGGCGGTACCGGTCGTTGGAAGCGAAAGGCAAGCTGAAGGTTCAAGCATGCACAGCCGTCGCACGTGAACTGGCCGGTTTCATCTGGGCCATTGGGCAATCGGCGCCGCAACCGGCCGTCAAGGCGTAGCGGGAGACAAGACCATGAACGTACAGCATGTCGGTAGCAGAATGGGCAACGGTGGGAGAACCCTCGAGACTCCTATGAGGCTTCCAGCAATGGAATGATCCTCGATGCTAGAGCGAGGCAGCTCCCCGACGAACCAGTTGTCATGCGGTACCCAACCCGCGCATATCAGACTGATCAACCGTCGGCATGCCGCCCGTTCTGCTACCCACACGCTGTACAAAAACAGGATTTTTATCGAAGCACTTGACAGGTCAATACATATCAGGAGTCTGTCGGACTTAGGCTCGTCGGCTGCAAAAATACCTGGACGGTCCATATTTCGCCGTTTTCTCGGCCAATAGCTCGCTATTGGCACTGCGAAACCGTCAAAATCTGGCCTCGCCCAGCTATTTTTTCGCTTCGACTC
>JACMLV010000798.1 GCA_014379395.1 Burkholderiaceae bacterium | reverse complement strand
GGCGGCGACGACGCTGTAGTTCTGCTTCTCGGCCGAGGCGATCCACGGCTCGGCCTGGGCCGGCTCGGGCGCGCCCAGCGTCACGCCGGCGCGCAGGGGCGCCAGCGCCGGCGGCGCCTGGCCGATGATGGTCTGCAGCGCGGCGCGGCGGTTTTCCAGTTCGTTCATGGCGGCGAACTCCTGCGCCACCACCAGGTCGTAGGCGGCCTGCGCCTCGTGGGTGTCGGTGATGGTCTGGGTGCCGACCTCGAAATTCTGCTTGGCCGAGGCCAACTGTTCGGTCGTCGCCTTCTTCTGCGCCTGGGTCGTGCCCAGGTTGTCCTGCGCGGCCAGCACGTCGAAGTAGGCCTGGGCCACGCGCGCGATCAAGTCCTGCTTGCTTTGCGCGAACTGCGCCTCGGCGATCGCCTGCGCCAGCTTGCTTTGCTCGTACTGCTGCCAGTTGGCCCAGCGCAGCAGCGGCTGCGACAGGGTCAGGTTGTAGGTGTTGGTGTGGCGGTTGACGCCAGTGCGCCCGACCAGCACGCCGTCGGTGTCGATGTTGCCGCGGGTGTTGCTGCCCGAGACGCCGATGGTCGGCAGCAGCAGCGCGCGGCCCTGCGGCACGCGCTCCTCGCCGGCGGCGAGAAGCGCGCGCGCGCCGGCGTACTGCGCGTCGTTGGCGAGCGCCTGGCGGTACACCTGGACCAGGTCGGCCGCCTGCGCCCGCGGCGCGAGCATGGCGGCGACGGCGAAGGCGAGCAAGCCGCCGCCGATGAGGGATTTCTGCATTGCATGTTCTCCGTCGGAGTCGTCAAAAAGGGGGGGAGCGCATCGAAGGGATCTAAGCGGGCGGCGCCGCCGGACGGCTCAATACTTGGGCATGGCCGGATCGACCTGGCGCGCCCAGGCGTCGATGCCGCCGGTCAGGTTGCTGAGCCGGCCAAAGCCGTGCTGCTCCAGGTAGGCCGCCACCTGCAGGCTGCGCATGCCGTGATGGCAGATGCAGACGATGGCGGCGTCCTCGTCGAGATCGTCGATGCGGGCCGGAATCGAGTGCATCGGCATCAACGCCGCGTCCTCGATGTGGCAGGTCTCGTATTCCCAGGGTTCGCGCACGTCGAGCAGGAACGGGCGCGGGCGCGATGGATCGGCCAGCCAGGCGGCCAGGTCGGGGGCGCTCAAGTGTTCCATCGCGCGCCGGTCTTAGAACGTGAAGTGCGACGGGGTCAGCGCCTGCGCCAGCGGCTTGACGCTGGTCTCGAACAGGGCCTTGGTGTCGTAGGCGCTGTCGGACACGCGCGTGATCAGCTGGGCCGTCATGTATGGCCCTTCGCCGACGATGGCGGCGATGCGGCCGCCGACCTTGATCTGCTGGAGGAAGGCCTCCGGCAGCACCGGCAGCGAACCGGAGATCACGATCACGTCGTAAGGGGCGGCCTTGGCCCAGCCCTGCGCGCCGTTGCCCAGCTCGACCGTGACATTGCTCACGCCGTTGGCGGCCAGGTTCTTCTCGGCCAACGCCTTCAGCTCGGGCAGCACTTCGACGCTCGTCACATAGCGGCCCTTGTAGGCCAGGAGCGCGGCCATGTAGCCCGAGCCGGTGCCGATTTCCAGCACGTTCTCATGCTTTTTCAAGCCCACTTCCTGCAACAGGCGCGCCTCCATGCGGGGGAAGAGCATGTTCTCGCCGCCCGGCAGCGGGATTTCGGTGTCGACGAAGGCGAGGTTCTTGTAGGCGACCGGGACGAAATCTTCGCGCTTGACCACTTGCAGCAAATTCAAGACATCCTGGTCCAGCACGTCCCACGGACGGATCTGCTGTTCAATCATATTGAAGCGGGCTTGTTCGATATTCATCTTTGGACTCGGTGAGTGAAAATAATAAACCGCCATTTTATCGTCGAACCGGCCCAAAGCGCACGTATCAAGCGCCCGACAGGGTGAAATAGCGACATTTTGCCGGCCATAGCCAGCGGCGCGGGCGGCTATGGCGGCGGCGGGCGCGCAAATCGGCCGGCGCGCGGCCCCGGTTTGGCTGGATCGGCGGGCTTACCGGCCCGGCGCGGGCCGCAGCTTGAGTTGGGGAATGAAGGCCGGGGTGCGCGCGCAGTAGTCGCGGTACTCGTCGCCGAACTCTTGCAGCGCCCAGCGTTCTTCGCTGCGCGCCAGGCGTACGTACACCGCCACCAGGATCGGAAACATGATCAAGGTGACCAGCGTCGGCCATTGCAGCAGGAAACCGAACATGATGACGACGAAGGCCGCGTATTGCGGGTGGCGGATGCGCGCGTAGGGGCCGGCGCTGGCCAGCCGCCCGGTGCGCTGGGCGTGGTACAGCACGCGCCACGACGAGGACAGCAGGTAGAAGCCGGCCACGATCAGGATGTTGCTGAGCACATGAAACGGCCCGAAGTGCGGGTTGACGCGCCAGCCGAACAGTACTTCGAGCAGGTGGCCGGCGTCGTGCGAGAGGAAGTCGATGCCGGGGAAATGCCGCGACAGCCAGGGCAGCAGCAGGTAGATCGTCAGCGGAAAGCCGTACATCTCGGTAAACAGCGCCACCAGAAAGGCCGAAAAGGCGCCGAACGAGCGCCAGTCGCGCCGGCTGCGCGGTTTGGCGAAGCTGAACGCGAAGATGATGAAGACCAGCGAATTGAGGATGACAAGCGACCACAGGCCGTAGGCTGGCGTCGCGCTGGATTGGTCCATGATCGTTTCCCGAAAAATGTTATTGATCGCGCGGCTTGGCCGCATCGCCGGACTCGGAAGGATGGTGTCGATCATGGCCGCCGTGTCCATGTCCTCCGTGCCGGTGAAACAGATGCATCAGCGGGCAGGCCAGTACCAGCAGATAGGGCAGGACGCCGAACAGGTGGGCGCGATGCTCGGTGAACAGGAAATAGGCGGCCACCAGCGCGAAGCCCCAAAACACCCAGCGCCCCGCGCCGCCCTTGTTGTGATTGTCCGAATGCGCGTCCATGACCGCTCCTTTCGTTGATGGCGCGCTAGCGCAGCCGCAGCGCGTTGCCGATGACGGAAACCGAACTCAGGCTCATGGCCAGCGCGGCGATCATCGGCGAGAGCAGCCAGCCGGTCAGCGGATAGAGCACGCCGGCCGCGAGCGGGATGCCGAGCGCGTTGTAGAGCAGCGCGAACAGCAGGTTCTGCTTCATGTTGGCCACCGTCGCCACCGAGATCAGGCGCGCGCCGGCGATGCCGCGCAGGTCGCCCTTGACCAGCGTCACCTGGGCGCTGTTCATCGCCACGTCGGTGCCGGTGCCCATTGCGATGCCCACGTCGGCGGCGGCGAGCGCGGGGGCGTCGTTGATGCCGTCG
>JACMLV010000797.1 GCA_014379395.1 Burkholderiaceae bacterium | reverse complement strand
CGGCGGTGACGGCGCGCGGCGCCTCGCTGCGGGGGCGCCTGCAGGAGGCCTTCGGCGCGCATCCGCACGTGGGCGACATCCGCGGCCGCGGGTTGTTTCTGGGGATCGAGCTGGTGCAGGAGCGCGACGGCAAGCGGCCGTTCGATCCCGACTGCAAGCTGCACGCGGCGGTCAAGGCGCAGGCGATGGCCAATGGTCTGGTGGTGTATCCGATGGGCGGCACCATCGACGGCCGGCGCGGCGACCACATCCTGCTGGCGCCGCCGTTCATCGCCAGCGAGGCCGATCTGTCCGAGATCGTCTCGCGCCTTGCCGATGCGCTGGCCAGCGCGCTGGCCGGCCTGCGCTAAAGCGTTGAGAAAAAGTTAGCGCGCGCTCCAGGCCACGACGTCCTGCTGCTGCTCGCCGAGGCCGGCGATGCCAAGCCGCAGGCTGTCGCCGGCCTTCAGGAAGCGCGGCGTCTTGCGCCACGCGCCCACGCCCGGCGGGGTGCCGGTGGCGATGACGTCGCCCGGCTCGAGCGTCATGAATTGCGACAGGTAGCAAACGATCTGCGCCACGGTGAAGATCATGGTCGAGGTGTTGCCGGTCTGCATGCGCTTGCCGTTCAGCTCCAGGTACAGGTCGAGCTGTTGCGGATCGAGCACGTCGTCGCGCGTGACCAGCCACGGGCCGACCGGGCCGAAGGTGTCGCAGCCCTTGCCCTTGTCCCACTGCGGACCGCGCTCGAGCTGGAAGGAGCGTTCGGAGAGGTCGTTGACGACGCAAAATCCGGCCACGTGTTTGAGCGCGTCGGCCTCGTCGACGTAGCGCGCGCGGGTGCCGATCACGACGCCCAACTCGACTTCCCAGTCGGTCTTTTTGGAACCCTTGGGCAGCATCACATCGTCGTCCGGGCCGGACAGGCAGCTAATCGCCTTCATGAAGACGATCGGTTCGGTCGGCACCGGCTTGCCGCTCTCGGCGGCGTGGTCGGCGTAATTGACGCCGATGCCGATGAACTTGCCAACCTTCGCCAGCGGCACGCCGAAGCGCGGATTGCCGCGCACCAGCGGCAGCGTGTCGTGCGCGACTTTGCCGAGCTTGCGCAGCACCTTGTCGGACAGCTGCTCCGGGCCGATGTCGTCGATCACGCCCGACAGATCGCGCAGCTTGCCTTCATCGTCGATCAGGCCGGGCTTCTCCTTGCCGGGGCGGCCATAGCGGACCAGTCTCATATTCTTCCTTCGGGGTATGCAATGGCGCCGGATGGCCAATGGCGGGCGTCATTTTACCGGAAGGCGGGGCGGCTTTGCCGCGGCGCAGGAAATAGCGGATCAGGCCGGGCAACTGCAAGGCGATCAGGACGCCGAACGCGGCCTGGTAGGCTTGCGGCGGATACTGGTGCTGCTGGTTCGGGCTCCAGCAGCCGAGGATCAGGCCGAACCCGGCCTGGACCAGGAAGGCGCCGACGAAAATGAGCAGGTTCAGGCAGGTGGCGGCGCGCCCTGTTAGCGTGGCCGGCATGCTTTGCGCGACGATCGCGTACTCGAGCCCGGTGATCGTGCCGAACAGGGCGAACAGCACCGGCAGCTGGCGCGCGAAGCCGCCGCCGCCCAGCAGCATGGCGCACTGGACGGCGACGAACAGGGCCACGCCGACGCCGGCCACCCGCAGCGGCGCGACGCCGCGCCGGCCGGCCCACTCGGTCAGCATGCCCACGCCGATGGCGCCGAAGATCACGGCGGCCATGCTCAGGTAGAGCAGCCAGGCCACCTCGGCGTCGGAAAAACCGACCACGTCGGACAGCCATTTGCCGGCCCACAGGCCCTGGACGCCGAAGAAGACGGCGTGCGGAACGAGCATCAGGGAAATGGTGTCGCGAAAGCCGGGGTCGCGGTAGACGTCGAGCAGGGCCCGCGGCGTCATCGGCTTGCGCGGCGCGCCGCGCCGGCCCTCCGGCGCCAGCAGATAGATCAGCAGGCCGACGATGGCGACCAGGGCGGCCAGGCTGGCGAACAGGCCGCGCCAGTCGGTGTATTGCAAGGCGAGCCGGATCGGCAGGGTCGCCGCCGCCGCGCCCAGCCCGCCGGCGGCGATCAGGTAGCCCTGCACCGAGGGCAGCCTGGCCGGCGCGATCCAGGTCGAGATCGCCTTGACGGCCGACATGAAGCAGCCGCCCAGGCCGACGCCCATGATCGCGCGCGCGCACATCAGCTCGGTGAAGTTCTGGCCCCGGCCAAAGAGCAGCGTGCCCAGTGTGGCCAGGCTCATCAACACCAGCTGCACCCGCCGCGGCCCGTAGCGGTCGAGCGCCACGCCGACCGGCAGCTGGGCCAGCGCGAAGGCGAAGAAAAAGGCGCTGGTCAACAGGCCGAGCTGGGCCGGCGTGAGCGCCATCGCCGTCAGCAGGGTCGGCGCCAGCACGGCGTTCACCGTGCGCAGCAGGCTCGACAAAAAATGCCCGAGCGCGAACGGCAAGAACACCAGAAAAAACACGGCCGGGCCGGACAATGTCGCGCGTTGCTCGGCTCGATAGGCGGCGCCGGTCATGTGCGGCCTCAGACCAGGCTGCTCTCGGCGGCCGCGACCTGGCCGTCGGCATGCCGCGCGTGCAGGATCGGAATCACCCGCGCCGGCGCGGCCTCGTCCCGCTCGAAGAAGAACTTCTCCTCGCCGAAGGCGGGGCGCAGCTGGTCGAACCAGGTCGCCCGCGGATCGAACTTGGCGTAGAACGGACGGCGCACCCAGTTTGGATCGCGGGCCTGCAAGAACTGCAGGGCGAACACTTTTTCGCCGCCGACGGTGACGATGCCGTCGATCACGACCTTGCCGGGGAAGGCGCTCATCGACGGCCCGCGCACGGTGCGCGCCAGTCCCGACACCATCTGGTAGGCGGACTGGAAAATGTCGTGGGCGCGCGCCAGCGGCAGCTGGAAATACTCGTGCGGGCCGGTGTCGCGCTCGACGAACATATAGTAGGGAATCGCGCCCAGGCGCACGCCGGTGCGCCACAGCTCGGCCCAGCCGTGCGGGTCCTCGTTGATGTGGCGGATCAACGGCCCCTGCATGCGCAAGGTGGCGCCGGTGCCGACGATGCGCTTGACGGCCTGCCGGGCGATGTCGTCGCGCAGCTCGGCCGGGTGGCTGTAATGGCCCATCAGGGCCAGGTTCTTGCCGGCCTTGACGATGCGCTCGAACAGGCGCATCAAGTCGTCGGCGTCGTGGTCGCTGACGAAGCGCTGCGGCCAGTAGGCGACCGACTTGGTGCCGATGCGGATGTTCTGGATGTGCGCCAGGGCCGGGTCGAGCAGCGGCTCGATGTAGCCGGCCAGCGAGCGCGTGTTCATGATCATCGGGTCGCCGCCGGTGATCAGGACGTCGGTCACGTCCGGGTGCAGCTTCAGGTAGGCCACCAGCTCCTGCGTGTCGAGTGCGTCGAACTTCATCTCGTCCATGCCGGAAAACTGCGGCCAGCGGAAGCAGAAGGTGCAATAGGCGTGGCAGGTCTGGCCGGCGCTGGGGAAGAACAGCACCGTCTGGCCATACTTGTGCTGCACCCCGCGCAGCGGCGCGCCGTTCATCCGCGGCACGTTGTGGGTCAGCTGGCCGGCCGGATGCGGATTCATGCGCATGCGGATCTGTTGCACCACGCCGGCGATGGCCCGCTCGTCCTTCCGCTCCTCGAACACCAGCTCGCGCAGCTGCGCGTACTCGTCCGGCGCCAGCATGTCGCGGTGCGGAAAGGTCAGGCGGTAGATCGGATCGTCGGGGATGTTGTCCCAGTCGATCAGCCGGTCCATCACATATTCGTTGGTGCGAAACGGCA
This sequence comes from Burkholderiaceae bacterium, assembly GCA_014379395.1. Classification (GTDB taxonomy): domain Bacteria; phylum Pseudomonadota; class Gammaproteobacteria; order Burkholderiales; family Burkholderiaceae_D; genus Janthinobacterium. The sequence continues at coordinate 2,448 of JACMLV010000797.1, read as the reverse complement.
GCACGTGCGAAACCACCTGCACCGCTTCGCGCTGCTCCTCCGGCATGCTTTGCCACTGGGGCGCCTGGCGGATGCTCTGGCGGGTGTAGGGCTTGAACTTCACTGGCATGGACTCGGCATTCATGTGGCACTCCAATCAAGTGTTGTTGCAAAAAGCCATCTTAGTTCTTGCCTAGCAGCATTAAATTACCAAAAATCAACTTCCTCCACGGAAATCCTATTGCATGAAATCAATGCTTGTTGGCAATTTTTTTATGCCGGGCAAGCGCCGCTTGAACTTGCGCCATCGCAAGCCCGCGCTTCCCGCCCCGGCGTAAATTGCTTATCAGCATCGTTGAACAGATGCAACAAAACCCATTCACCGAGACGAAAGGACGATCATGAAACGCTACTTCACCGCGGTTTTGCTGTGCCTGGCGCTGGGCGGCGCGACCGCCGCGCCGGAGCCGACCGAGAAGGACGCCATCGCGATGGCCGAGCGCGGCGCCGCCTACATGAAGACGCACGGCAAGGATGAGATGATGAAAAAGATCACCGCCAAGGACCCCGATTTCGTGCAGGGCTCGCTGTATGTCGACATGCGCGACATCAACAGCGGCATCGTGCTGGCGCACCCGATCAACCCGTCCATCGTCGGCAAGGACTTGACCGACGTGCCCGACGCGAACGGCAAGAAGTATCGGCGCGAGATCATCGAACTGGCCCAGAAAAAGGGCAAGGGCTGGGTCGACTACCAGTACAAGAATCCGACCAGCGGCAAGATCGAGCCGAAGACCACCTATATCCTGCGGGTCGGCGACGTGGTGCTCGAAGCGGGCATCTACAAGAAGTGACGCCTGGAACGGGTGCGCGGCCGCCGCGCCCGACCGGCGCGGCGGCCGATTCGATTTTCACGGGCGGGGAGCGGACATGTTAAAGAAGTTGCGCATAGGCCCGAAGTTGCTGCTGGCGCCGGCCATGGTGCTGGTGCTGCTGATTCTGACTTCGGGCAGTGCTTATTACGGTCTGGTGCGCCAGAACGCGTCGATGGAGAACCTGGTGCAGGTGCGCGCGGCGCGCCTGAAGGCGGCCGCCGACGTCTCGGGCGAGGCCAAATTCGCCCACGCCAACATTTACCAGCTGCTGGCCTGGATCAACGGCAGCTTCGCCCAGGCCCGGCTGGACGCCCTGATCGCCGACATCAAGGCCAAGCACGGCGCCATCGAGCGGCAGCTGGCGGCGCTGGCCAAGGTCTCGGCGCCGGACGAGCGCAAGCTGGTCGAGGCCTCGATGCAGTCGCTGGCGGCCTACCGCAAGGGCGTGCTCGACACCATCGAGCTGGCGCAGATGGACCTGTCGATCGCCGCCAATTCGATGACCAAGGCGGAAACCCAGTTCGTGCGGCTCAACGCGCAGCTGGCCCAGCTTTCGGCGCTGGAGAAGACCCTCAGCGAGCGCGCCCATCTGCAGGCGAAGGCCGATTTCCACTCGCTCGGCGTGAGCATGGCGGCCCTGGTGCTGCTGTCGATCGCGCTGTCGATCCTGGTGACCATGCTCGTTCGCAACGCGCTGCTGCGCGAAATCCGCGCCATCTCGGACGTGGTCGTCGAGCTGGCCTCGGGCAACCTGGTGCCCGGCGCGCCGAACGACGGGCGCGACGAGATCGCCGACACCTCGCACGTGCTCGACCGCGCCATCGGCAACCTGAACCAGACCCTGCGCACCATCCTCGACGCGGTCCATTCGATCGACACGGCCTCGCATGAAATCGCGGTCGGCAACCTCGACCTGTCGACCCGCACCGAGATGCAGGCCGCCTCGCTGCAACAGACCGCCAGCGCGATGCAAGGCCTGACCCTGGCGGTCAAGGAGAACGCCGGCAACGCCAAGCTCGCCTGCGAACTGTCGGCCAGCGCCTCCGACCTGGCGCGCAAGGGCGGCGGCGCGGTCGGCCGGGCGGTGGCGACGATGGACACGATCCGCGCCAATTCGCGCCAGATCGTCGACATCATCGGCGTCATCGACGGCATCTCGTTCCAGACCAACATCCTGGCGCTGAACGCCGCCGTCGAGGCGGCACGCGCCGGCGAGCAGGGCCGCGGGTTTGCCGTGGTGGCCAATGAAGTCCGTCACCTGGCGCAGCGTTCGGGGCAATCGGCCAAGGACATCCGCTCGCTGCTGAGCGGCAGCGTGCAGGCCACCGACCAGGGCGTGAAGAGCGTGCTCGAGGCCAGCAGCACAATGGACCAGCTGGCGGCGTCGGTGCAGGCCATCAGCGCGTTGCTGCAGGACATCAGCGGCGCGGCCGGCAAGCAGACGCTCGCCATCGGCGATGTCAGCGGCTCGGTATCCAGGCTCGACGAGGACACCCAGCGCAACGCCGCGCTGGTCGAACAGACCACCTCGGCATCGCAGGCGATGCGCGCCAAGGCCGGTGAGCTGACCGCGCTGGCGGCTCGTTTCACGTTG
>JACMLV010000796.1 GCA_014379395.1 Burkholderiaceae bacterium | reverse complement strand
TGTCGGCCGCGCAGGTCACCGCGTTGACGGCGAACCAGGTCTCGACGTTGACCAATGCCCAGGTTGGCGCGCTGAGCACCGTCGGCGTCGGCGGCCTGACCACCGCCCAGGTGGTTGCGCTGACCGTCACGCAAGCGGGGGCCTTGACCAGCAAGCAGATCGCCAACTTGTCGGCGGCGAACATGCTGGCGCTGCAACCGGCCGATTTGGCGGCCCTGACCACCAGTGCCCTCAACGGCATGACCGCGGCTCACGTGACGGCCTTGACCACTGCCCAGGTGGTCGCGCTGACCGCGGCCCAGGCGGCGGCGCTCAGCACCGCGCACATCACCAGCCTGACGGCGGCCAATTTGAACGCGATGGAAGCCGGCGACCTCGCCGCCTTGAAAACCAAGGGCATCGCGGCCTTGACGGGGGCCACTCTGACGGCCTTGTCTTCGGCGCAGATCACGTCGCTGTCGGCGGCGCAGATCGTCGCGCTGGGCAACAACGTGACCTCGCTGCAAACGAGCGCGCTGATGGCCCTCACGCCGACCCAGCACGGCGCGCTGACCACCGCGCAGCACACCGCGCTGCAAGGCACGTCGCTGACGACGACCCAGTTGGCGACGATCTCGACACCGATCGTGCTGGCGCTCACCGGCGACCAGGTCGACACCATCGGCAAGGACGCCGGCGTCGAGTTCGACATCTACGCCAACGGCAACAAGGTCAACACCGGTTGGGTGGGCCAGGGCAACGGCTTGCTGGTACTCGATCGCAACCAGGACGGCGAGATCAACGACGGCGGCGAGTTGTTCGGTAGTTCGGTCACGCTGGCCGATGGCAGCAAAGCGGCCGATGGTTACGTCGCGATGCGCGCCCTCGACGCCAACTCGGACGGGGTGCTCGATGCCCGGGACGCCGCCTTCGGCGACTTGCAAGTCTGGGTCGACGGCAACGTCGACGGTGTCAGCCAAGGCGGTGAACTGAGCAGCCTGGCCGACCTTGGCATCACCAAGCTCGATCTGGGCGCGACGCGAACCTCGGTCAACAACAACGGCAACTGGGTTGGCTTGACTTCGGGCTACGAGACCGCCGACGGCAAGCAGCATCAGATGGCCGACGTGTGGTTCTCGACCGCCCCAGCCGCGGACCTGCGCGCCAAGGTCAGCGGCCTGGCGCAGTCGATCGCCGCCTTCGACGCCGCCGGCGCCCAGTCCGGCGCTGGCGCGGCCCAAAGGCTCGACATGCCGGTTGGCACGACGGCAGCTTCGGCCCTGGCCAGCGTCGGCCAGATGGTGGATGTGCTCAAGCAGTTCGACGCCAATGGTCAGCAGCTGAACGCGGCGGCGCCGCTGGCGGCGGCCGCCCAGAGCATCCAGGCGCCAGGCTTGCCGAACGCGAACGGCGGCGGCTTCTTGACGGTAGGTAAGTAAGCGGCCGGGAACGGGGCGCCGGCCAAGTTGGCCGGCGTCCCGCCTAGTGGTCGAATCAAAGCGGCGACAGACATGTTCTGTCGCTCTTTTTTTGGTGCGCAGCAATAATTGCTGGTGCCCTATTGAAAACCGCCAATGTGTCTCACAGGCAGGTTAGAATCGACCGGCCCGCGACGCGCGGCGCAGGTCACCTTAAGGTTCATACGCTGATGGTTTTCCCCGAAGTCGTAGACGATGCAAGATAAATTTCCCCATACCGCGATCCAATGCCTGACCGCCATCGCGCAGCACCACGGCCTGCAAGTCAATCCCGAACGCCTGATCGACGACTATGCGCTGGCCGCCGAAGAGCCGGGCTCGCCGCTGTTGCTGCGCGTCGCCGCCGACATCGGCCTGAAGGCGCGGGTCGACAAGCTCACCTGGGAGGGTCTGCTGGCCCAAGACGGCGTCTTTCCGCTGATGGCGCGGCTCAACAACGGCAATGCCGTGATCGTGGTCGGCGCGCGCGCCGAAGGCGACGGCAAGGTGGCGCTGCTCGACCCGCTCGAACATGGGGCGGGCGTGATGCTGCTCGACCGGGTCCAATTCACCAGCCGTTGGCAAGGCGAGGTGCTGCTGCTCAAGCGCCAGCACGCGCTGACCGATCTCAACCAGCCGTTCAGCCTGCGCTGGTTCATCCCTGAAATACTGAAGCAAAAGGCGGCCTTCCGCGACATCGCCATCGCCGCCGTGGCGATGCACTTCCTGGCGCTGGCCTCGCCGGTCTTCTTCCAGCTGGTGATCGACAAGGTGCTGGTGCACCAGAGCTCGTCGACCCTGGCCGTGCTCGGCGCGGGCATCGTCATCGCGCTCGTGTTCGACGCCATCTTCGGCTTCCTGCGCCAGATACTGACCCTGGCCGCGACCAACAAGATCGACATGCGCCTGACCCGGCGCACCTTCGGCCACCTGCTGTCGCTGCCGATCGATTATTTCGAGACCACCACCGCCGGCGTCATCACGCGCCACATGCAGCAGCTCGAGAAAATCCGCGGCTTTTTGACCGGGCGCCTGTTTTTCACCGCGCTCGACACGACCGCGCTGCTGATCTTCCTGCCGATCCTGTTCACCTATTCGGTCAAGCTGGCCATGATCACGCTCGCCTTCACGCTGTTGATCGCGGTGGTGGTGGCGTCGATGATCCCGACCTTCCAGCGCCGCCTCAACGCGCTCTACACGGCCGAGGGCAAGCGCCAGGCGATGCTGGTCGAGACCGTGCACGGCATGCGCACCGTGAAGGCGCTGGCGATCGAGCCGACCCAGCGCAAGCTGTGGGACCAGTGCTCGGCGGCGTCGATCTCGCTGCACTTCAAGGTCGGCCAGATCTCGATCGCCGGCAACTCCATCACCGACTTCCTCGGCAAGCTGCTGCCGGTGGTGATCATCGTGATCGGCGCCCAGGACGTGTTCGACCAGACCCTCACGGTGGGCGCGCTGATCGCCTTCCAGATGATCACCGGGCGCGTGGTGCAACCGCTGATCGCGATCGTCGGCCTGGTCAACGAATACCAGGAAACGGCGCTGTCGGTGCGCATGCTCGGCGAAGTGATGAACCGGGCGCCCGAAGGGCGTCCCGGAGCCGGCGGCCTGCGTCCGCAACTGGCCGGCACCATCACGTTCGACCAGGTCAGCTTCCGCTACCCGGGCGCCTCGGCCACCGCGCTCGACCGCGCCAGCTTCACCATCGCCGCCGGCAGCGTGGTCGGCATCGTCGGCCGCAGCGGTTCCGGCAAAACCACGTTGACCAAGCTGATTCAGGGACTCTACCCGCTGCAGGAGGGCATCATCCGTTTCGACGCGATCGACGCGCGCGAAATCGACCTGGCCCACCTGCGGCGCCAGATCGGCGTGGTGCTGCAGGAAAACTTCCTGTTCCGCGGCACGGTGCGCGACAACATCGCCGCCACCAAGTCCGACGCCACCTTCGAGGAAATCGTCGAAGCGGCGGCGGCGGCCGGCGCCGACGAGTTCATCGAGCGCATGCCGCAGGGCTACGACACGCTGCTCGAGGAGAACGCGGCCAACCTGAGCGGCGGCCAGAAGCAGCGCCTGTCGATCGCGCGCGCGCTGCTGGCCAAGCCGCGCATCCTGATCCTGGACGAGGCGGCCAGCGCGCTCGACCCCGAAAGCGAAGCCATCTTCATCCGCAACCTGTCGCGCATCGCCGTCGGCCGCACCGTGGTGATGATCTCGCACCGCCTGTCGACGCTGGTCAACGCCGACGCCATCCTGGTCATGCAGCACGGCAGCCTGATGGACAGCGGCCGGCACGAACAATTGCTGACGCGCAGCTCAACCTACCAACACCTATGGAATCAACAAACAAGCCGCCTGTAAGCGCCGTGGCGCCCGTCAAGGGCGGCGGCCCGGTCGTCGATTTCTTGCCCGACGCCGATGAAATCGAGCTGCGCCCGCTGCCGGCCTTCGCCCGCATCACCCTGCCGGTGCTGGCCGCCGGCCTGCTGATGGCGGTGCTGTGGGCCACTTTCTCCGAAGTCGACCAGGTGGTCGTCGGGCACGGCCGCCTGATCAATCCCCTGCCCAACATCGTCGTGCAGCCGCTCGAGACGTCGATCGTGCAAAAAATCGAGGTGCGGGTCGGGCAGATCGTCAGGAAGGGCGAGCGGCTCGCCACGCTCGACCCGACCTTCGCCCAGGCCGACGAGGCCCAGCTGCGCTCCAAGCTGCGCAGCCTGAACACGCAGGAGGCCGGCCTGGCGAGCGAGCTGGGCGGAACGGCCGGCCTCCTGCGCAGCCTGAACACGCAGGAGGCCGGCCTGGCGAGCGAGCTGGG
>JACMLV010000795.1 GCA_014379395.1 Burkholderiaceae bacterium | reverse complement strand
GGCAGATGGCGCCAGCTGCGGCGCAGCGCCAGCAAGGCCGTCGCGTGCTCGCTGCGCTGCTCGATCTGGCGCCGGTGGCCCAGGCGCAGGCCGGCTTCGGCCTCCGACAAGGCCATGCGCGCGTTCTGCCAGACCGTGTCGGCACGGGTGCGCGCCTCGGTCGCGTTCTTGCTCAAGCCCTGCAATTCACCCAGGCGCGAACCGACTTCCAGCCGCTCGGCCTTGAGCGGCACGCTGGCGCGCGCCGCCTCCTCGAACTCGGCCTGGCGCGCCGCCAGCTCCTTGGCCGCGTCGACCCCGGCCAGGCGTGCCTTGAGCGCCCCGACCTCGCCGGCCAGCTTGCCGATCGCCAGCGTCAAGGTGTCCTCCTGCGCCTCCAGCGCCGGCAGGCCCTTCAGCAGCGCCTCCAGGCGCCCGCTGCGGCCGGCCTGTCCGAAGCGATAGCGCGACGCCTCGACGAACAGCGAACGGCCGCCGCGGCGTTCGCGGTGGTAGGCCTCGGGCGTGATCCACTCGTCGCCGCCGGCGCGCTTGAAGCCGGCCTCGACCGAGTCGACCCGCACGATGCGCTCCAGCTGGTCGATCAGCCAGGACGGCGCCGGCGCGCTGAAGCGCACCACCGCCAGCAGGCTGTCGTCCTTGACGGTGGGCGCCGCGACCAGCTCGGGCACGATGAAGTGCCGATAGCGCTCGCGCTCGGCCAGCCGGTAGGCGGCCGCCGCGTCCTTGGCCTTATCGAGCAGCACCACCGAGGCGTAGCCGCCCAGCACGCCCTCGACCGCGCCCTGCCAGCGGCTGTCGGTCACTTCGACGATGTCCGACAGCATGGCGTGGCCGATGCCCTCGTCGCGCAGCGCGCGGCGCATGGCGCGCACGTTCTCCGGCTCCGGCATCGCGCTCTTGCCCTGCAAGGCGGCGATGGTCTGCTGCTCGCCGGCGATCTTGGCCGAGATAGCGTCGCGCGCCTGGCGCTGGCGCAGCAGCTCCGATTCCTTGGTTTCCAGCTCGGCCGCCACGGCGGCCAGGTCGGCGCCCGAATCGGCGGCCAGCTTGAGAAGGCGCTCCTTTTGTTCGAGCAGGCTGTCGAGCGGTTTCAGTTTGCCGTTCACCTGGCCGAGCCGGCTTTGCAGCACGCTGGCCTCCTGCTCGAGCAGCGTCTCCTGCAACTGGGCGGCGGAAAACGCGGCCGCCTGCGCCGCCAGTGCGCCGCGCTTGTCGCTCAGCTGGATGTCGGCCTGCTCGAGCGGTTTGCGCGCCTCGCGCAATTGACGGCTGGTGGCGGCCGCCTTCTCGCGCGCCTCGTGATGCTGCAGGCTGGGCAGCACTTCCTCGCGCAGATTGCGGCGCTCCTTGTGCAGGCCCTCCCACTGGCGATAGTTGGCCGCGCGCAGGCGCAGGCCTTCCAGGTTGGTGCGCGAAGCCTCCAACTCGCCCTCGAAGCGTTTCAACTCGGTTTCGGTGTCGCGCTGGTGGCGCTTGGCCTCGTCGTAGGCGTCGAGCACCTCCTTGTCGCCGAACACCTGGAACACCAGGTCGAGCAACTGGCGCGGCGCGTATTCGCACAGCTTGTCGGTTTCGCCCTGCTCCAGGGCCAAGACCTTGGCCATGGCCGGCGACAGGCCGGCGTTGGCCAGGCGCTTGCGGTAGTTTTCCACGCCCAGCCAGTCGCTCGAATCCTGCACCTCCTCGATCTGCACGTTACCGGGGCGCATCAGATACTGGCGCTTCCAGTCGCCGCCGTTCTTCTGGATCTGGCAAAACAGCGTCACCTCGTCGTCGCTGAAAAAGCCCGAGCTGCGAAACGGCCGGTTCGACAGCTGGCGCCCGCTGTTGCGGTTGTCGACCACCGCGCGCAGCCAGGCGGTCTGCTGGCCGGAATGGCGCGCGTAGTGCTTATAGGTGCGGCCCATCGAGCAGTCCAGCCCGAACAGGGTGCGCAGCGCGTCGAGCAAGGTGGTCTTGCCGGAGCCGTTCTGGCCGGCGATGGTGATGATCTTGGCGTCGAGCGGGATGTTCTTGATGCGCTGCCAGTAATCCCAGTGCACCAGTTCGAGCGATTTAATATGAAACATGGGCGCGCTTTCAGTTCGGTTGGACGGTAGTCGCGGCGTCGGCCGCAACTACCGGTTCGGCCTCGGCCTCGGGAGCCGGCTCGGCCGCATTGGCCGGCGCGCGCTGGAACACGTCGGCCAGCGCGCCGTTGACGATGCGCTCCTTGAGCAGGTCGGTGTCCATCATCAGGTCCAGCAGCGGGCCCTCGACGATCACCTCGCCGCGCCGCTCGATGAAGCCGAGCTTGGCGAGGATGCCGAGGTTCATGTCCATCCGGGTCTTCTTGCCCAGCTTGTCGCCGAAGTCCGACAGCAGCGCCTTGTACGAGATGCCGGTCGAGCTGTCCTCGGCGCGCGGCAGCGGGCGGTCCTTGTCGAACATGTCGTTCTGGTCTTCCTCGGCGTGCTGGTGGGTTTCCTGCCGCTCGCGCTTGGGCAGCACAATCTGCGCCCACAACACCACCAAGAGCGCCACGCCGTCGCGCGCCAGGCCGAAGTTATTGTTTTGCCAGACGTCGCGCGCGCCGAAGATCTTCGGCTCGATGGCGCGCGTGAGCGCCAGCGTGACGTGGTCGGCGTAGACGTTGTCGAGCAGCTTCATGCCGCAGGCCAAGAGGCGCGCGTCGACCTCGGCGCGGAACAACTCGTCCGACAGCACCCGCTTGACCAGCTTGTCGTCGCGGCGCAGGGTCTGGTGCGTGAGCAGGCGCGCGATCAGGATTTGGGAATCGTCATTCATCTTGCGGGCCGCTTTCGAGGTCGAGTGAGAGGTGGGCGATCGACATGGCCGCCACGTGCGGATCGCTCAGCTTGAGCATGGCGTCGGTCGGCGTGAAGGCGAGCGGCAGGCGCGCCAGCTTGGCGGTGGCGCCCTGCAAGCTGGCCTCGGCGGCGTCGCCCAAGAGCGGCAGCATCGAGGCGCGGTAGGAGGCGACGGCGAAGCTGGCCGGCAGCAGCGCGTGCTGGATCGGCAGTGGCGCCGCCTTGCCGCCCTCGGCGGCCACGCTGGCGAAGTCCGCCAGGCGCGCCAGCAAGTCGTCCAGTTCCAGTTGCAGCGGGCCGGCCTCGCTGACCGTGGTCGGCGCGTCCTCACCGCTCGGCAGGCCGCCCGCCAAGGCGGCGGCGCGCTCGGTGAGCAGCTCGGTCTCGGCGACGTCGATCATCTCGGCCGGGGTGGAAAACAGCGGGCGCACCGGCTGG
>JACMLV010000794.1 GCA_014379395.1 Burkholderiaceae bacterium | reverse complement strand
TCTTGCGACATAAAATTGCGTCTTTTCCGCCGATACTGCGTCAAAAATCCTCGCAATACCTCGGTATTGCTGCGGTTTTTTCCTTGTCTCGGCGAAAAATCCGCTATTTTTATAAGTCGCAATCAGCGCGCAACACTACACTAGTGCCGCCGGCCCGGGCCGCGCTCGACGTCGCCCGTTTCGGGCGGCGCCGCTTCGACGTCCTCGAGGTCGCCGGACTCGGTGGCCAGCGTTTCGATGTCGCCAAGGCGCCCGGGCAGCGCCTCGACATCGAGATCCTCGATAGCGCCCGGAATCGTCTCGATATGGTCGACATCGATATCGGCGCCGTCCTCGGGATCGTCGTTGGCGCCGGTGACCAAGCCCGTCTCCACCTGCTGCGCCAAGCCGGGCGCGCCGAACAGATCGCTGCCGCTGTCGGAACTGTCGCTCGGTCCGAGCGCGCCGGTGCCCCCCAATACCCGGTCATTGCCCAGCGGCAGATTATCCGGGTCAAGTGTGCTGGTTGCCATGATGGTTCCTTCCAAACTTTTACAGACCATCTTTGACCACGCCCACCCGCGCCGGTTCTGCGCGCCCGCGCGGGAATCGCGATTCCGCCTGTTGGAAATTGCACTCAGTATTAATACGGATTGCAAAAAAATTCGAACAACTAACTTGTAATGTAATAACATTACCCCCCAAACGAGCGCTTTGCTGAGCTCGCTTTGCTTGCACGCTTTATATTTCTAAAAAACCATTAAACATAACAAGGGAGCAACATGAACAATTTGCTGAAAAAAATCGTCCTGGGCCTGTGCGTACTGGCATTTAACGGCGCCGCGCTGGCGGCCGACAAAGGGACCGCGGACGAAGCCGTTGCGATGGTGAAAAAAGGGGTGGCATTCGTCAAGAGCAAGGGCAAGGAAAAAGCCTTCGCCGAGTTCAACAATCCGGCCGGCGAGTTCGTCAAAGGCGATCTGTACGTGATGGTGTACGACATGGAAGGCAACAACAAGGCGCACGGCGCGAACGCCAAGCTGATCGGCAAAAACCTGATCGACATTAAGGATGCCAACGGCATCTTCATCGTCCAGGAATTCATCAAGACCGCCAAAACCAGCGGCAAGGGCTGGGTCGATTACAAATGGCCGAACAACATCACCAAGGCCGTCGAGCCAAAATCGACCTATGTCGAAAAAGTCGAAGACGTCCTGGTCGGCGTGGGCATCTACAAGTAAGCCTCCCCTCACATCAGGAATCCTTACATGTTCAAATTAAGCAGCCTGCGCATCGGCATGCGTCTGCGCATCGGCTTTGGCACCATCCTGGCGCTGCTCGTTGCCGCGCTGCTCACCGCCAGCGTCGTCAGCACCAGCAACCGCGAAAGCCTGTTCCAGGGCTTTCGCACCGCCAGCACCAAGGTCGACCTGACCACCCGCATGAAGGCGGCGCAGCTGGAGGGCGTGGTGGCGATCCGCAGCATCGGCCTGCACACCGACACCGGCGCGATGAACAAGGAAGAGGAGCGCCTCAAGGCGCAGCGCAAGCTGTTCGCCGAGGCGCGCGACCAGTTGCTGGCGATGGGCGTGACCGACGCCGGCAAGCAGATCTTCGCCAACATCGAGCGCCTCAACAAGGAACTCGAAGTGCCGACCTCGGACGCCATTTCGCAGGCGCTGGCGTTCAATCCGGAAGCCGTGGCGGCCCTGATCGCCACCCGCATCGACCCGGTCTACCGCCAGGTGCTCGACGAGATCAACAAGCTGGTCGACCTGCAGAAGGGCGAAGAGCAAGGCATGCTCGACGCGGCCGCCGCGTCCGGCCAGCGCCTGATGTATCTGCTGGTGCTGATCGGCTTGGTCGCGGTGGTGATCGGCATGGTGCTGTCGCACCTGATCACGCGCAGCATCACCAACCCGATGCACGAGGCGCTTGAAATCGCCCAGCGCGTGGCGGCGGGCGACCTGACCAGCCGCATCCACCCGGTCGGGCACGACGAGACCGGCCAGTTGCTGCACGCCCTGGACGCGATGAACGGCAGCCTGGTCAGGATCGTCGGCGAAGTGCGGCTCGGCACCGACACCATCGCCACCGCCTCCGGCCAGATCGCCTCGGGCAATATGGATCTGTCCTCGCGCACCGAGTTGCAGGCCAGCTCGCTCGAGCAGACCGCCGCCTCGATGGTCGAGCTGACCTCGACCGTCAAGCAAAACGCCGACAACGCGCGCCAGGCCAATGTGCTGGCCGCGTCGGCCTCGGAAGTGGCGCTCAAGGGCGGCGCGGTGGTCTCGCAGGTGGTCGACACGATGGGCTCGATCAACGAGTCGTCGAAGAAGATCGTCGACATCATCGGCGTGATCGACGGCATCGCCTTCCAGACCAATATCCTGGCCCTGAACGCCG
>JACMLV010000793.1 GCA_014379395.1 Burkholderiaceae bacterium | reverse complement strand
TCGCGCCAGCGGCGCCGCTGCACCTGGTGGCCGACAGCGCCAGCGCGGCCGAGGCCGAGGCGGCGCCCGAAGCGGCGGCGCCGAAGGTGGCGACGGTCAAGGTGATGGCGGCGCGCAAGGCCAGCGAGGGCACGGCGGCGGTGAAAACGGTCGCGCCGCGTCCAAAGGTGGTGCGCGCCAAGGCCGAGCCGGCGCCGGTGGTGATCGTCACCGCCGGCCCGGTCGTCAGCCAGACCACCGACGCCGACGCGCTGGCCGCGATCGACACCTCGAACTATTTCCTGCCGACCGTGAAAGTGCCGGGCCGGCGCGGCCGCAAGCCGAGCGAATTCACGCCGGAAAACGATGAAGTGGCCGCGCTCAACGCGGTCGAGCGCGCCGAACTGAAGGCGGTCTCGAAGGCGCGCGACCGGAAAGCCAAGGGCGGCCTGGCCGACGCGCTGGGCGGCGACGCCGAGGCGACCGCGGCCGATCTGGAGCGGCGCCGCCAGCAGATCAAGGGCTTGATCAACATGGGCAAGGAGCGCGGCTTCCTGACCTACGCCGAGATCAACGACCAGCTGCCGGAAAACATCATCGATCCGGAGGCGATCGAGGGCATCATCGCCACCTTCAACGACATGGGCATCGCCGTCTACGAGCGCGCGCCCGACGCCGAAAGCCTGCTGTTGACCGACAGCGTGGCCACCGTCACCAGCGACGACGAAGTCGAGGCGGCCGCCGCGACGGCCTTGTCGACGGTCGATTCCGACTTCGGCCGCACCACCGACCCGGTCCGCATGTACATGCGCGAAATGGGCGCGGTGGCGCTGCTCACGCGCGAAGGCGAGATCGAAATCGCCAAGCGCATCGAAGGCGGCCTGAAGGACATGATCCAGGCCATCTCGGCCTGCCCGACGACGATCGCCGAAATCGTCGCGCTGTCGCAAAAGATCGCCAAGGATGAAATCAAGGTCGACGAAGTGGTCGACGGCTTCGTCGACTTGAACGAGGCCAACGCGCCGGCGCCGGCGCCGGCCGCCGCCCACGGCGACGACGACGACGAAGACGAGGAAGAGGAAGACGGCGACGCCAACGGCGGCGCGGCCGGCTTCTCGAGCGAGCAGCTCACCCAGCTCAAGAAGGGCGCGCTGGAAAAATTCGCCATCATCTCGGCCCAGTTCGACAAGATGCGCAAGGCCACCGACGGCTACAACTCGAAGGCCTACATCAAGGCCCAGGAGGCGATCTCGCAGGAGTTGCTGGGCATCCGCTTCACCGCCAAGGTGGTCGAGAAGCTGTGCGACACCCTGCGCGGCCAGATGGACGAGGTGCGCCACATCGAAAAAGCGGTGCTCGAGATTTGCGTGAACCGCTGCGGCATGCCGCGCGCCCACTACATCAAGGTATTCCCGGGCAGTGAAACCGATCTCGACTGGATCGACGGCGAAGTCGGCGCGAACTACCCGTACAGCGCGGTGCTGGGGCGCAACGCGCCGGCGATCAAGGAACACCAGAAGCGCATGCTCGCCCTGCAGGCACGGGTGGCGCTGCCGCTGGCCGACCTGCGCAAGATCAGCAAGCAGATGGCGGCCGGCGAAAAGCGCGCCCGCCACGCCAAGCGCGAGATGACGGTTGCCAACTTGCGGCTGGTGATTTCGATCGCCAAGAAGTACATCAACCGCGGCCTGCAGTTCCTCGACCTGATTCAGGAAGGCAATATCGGCCTGCTGAAGGCGGTCGACAAGTTCGAATACCGCCGCGGCTACAAGTTCTCGACCTACGCGACCTGGTGGATCCGGCAGGCCATCACGCGCTCGATCGCCGACATGGCGCGCACCATCCGGGTGCCGGTGCACATGATTGAGACGATCAACAAAATGAATCGGATTTCGCGCCAAATCATGCAGGAAACGGGCAGCGAGCCGGA
>JACMLV010000792.1 GCA_014379395.1 Burkholderiaceae bacterium | reverse complement strand
GGACGAGTTTCAGGTTCACGATGTTTTCCCGGTCAAGCGGCCCGGGCGCACAGCGCCTGGCCGAATAAGAGATGGTTGCGCATGGCGGAAATGTCGGTGCGTTTCTGGATCAGGTCGAAATACCACGGGCCGTCGCGCACGTCGCCGTACAGCACGGCGCCGGCCACTTTGTCGCCCTGCAAAACCAAACGTTTGTAGATGCCGCGGCGCGGATCGCGCAGCACCAGGTCCTCGCTGCCCTCGCCGCCGACGAAGTCGCCGACCGAGTACAGGTCGACGCCGGTCACCTTCAGCTTGGTCGCGGTGGCTTGCTGCACGTAGCGGCGGTGCCCGGCGCCGGCCAGGTGGGCGCCGCAGACGCGGGCCTGATCCCAGATCGGCGCGACCAGCCCGAAGGTGGCGCGGCGGTGCTGCACGCACTCGCCCACCGCGTAGACGCGCGGGTCGTAGGTTTGCAGCGTGTCGTCGACGACGATGGCGCGCTCGCAATGCAGGCCGGCGCTTTGCGCCAGCGCCATGTTGGGACGCACGCCGACGGCCATCACGACCAGGTCGGCCGGCACTTCGCTGCCGTCCTTGAAGCGCACCGCGCGCACCCGGTCCGGGCCGACGATCTCGGCGGTGTTGGCGTTGAGCAGAAAGTGAAAACCCTTCAACTCCAGCGCCTTTTTCAGCAGCAGCGCGGCCGGCTTGTCGAGCTGCTGGTTCATCAGGCTGTCGGCCACGTGCACCACGGTCACCTCCATGCCCTGGCGCAACAGGCCGTTGGCGGCCTCCAGCCCCAGCAGGCCGCCGCCGATCACCACCGCGTGGCGATGGTCGCGCGCCGCCGCCAGCATGGCCTCGACGTCGGCGATGTCGCGAAACGCGATCACGCCCGGCAACTGGTGGCCCGGCACCGGCAGCATGAACGGCTTGGAGCCGGTCGCCAGCAGCAGGCGGTCGTAGCCGACCTCCAGCCCGGAGGCGGCGCGCACCACGCGCCGGCGGCGGTCGATGTGTTCGACCGGGTCGCCGGCGTGCAGCGTGATGCCGTTCTGCGCGTACCAGTCGCGCGTGTGCAGCATGATGTCGTCGACGCTCTTCTCGCCGGCCAGCACCGGCGAGAGCAGGATGCGGTTGTAATTGCCGTGCGGCTCGGCGCCGAAGACGGTGATGTCGTACAGGTCGGGCGCCAGCTTGAGCAGTTCCTCGACGGTGCGCATGCCGGCCATGCCGTTGCCGACCACCACCAAAGATTGGCGCGCTGTCATGCGCCGACCCACACCCTGCCGGCCTCGACGCGCACCGGATAGCTCGGCACCGAGTGCTCGGGCGCCTCCAGGCATTCGCCGGTCTCGAGGTCGAAATGGTGTTTATACAGCGGCGAGGCGACCACGACGCGCTCGCCGACACTGCCGACCAGGCCGCGCGAGAGCACGGCGGCGTTGGAGTTCGGGTCGTAGTTGCCGATCGCGTAGACGCGCGCGCCGACGTGGAACAGGGCCACTTGCTGGCCCTTGAGCAGCGCGCACACGCCGGTGTTGGGCACGATCTGGTCGATGGCGCAGACGGGAATCCAGTTTTCGAGAGGAAGGTCGCGTGGTGGCATGGTGTTCTCCTTGATTCAATGTTTGGTTCGGGGTGTCGCTGTTGCTGTAATTCAGGCGGCTTTGAAGATCGGGATGCTGCGCCGCTCTTCGGTGGTGGCCGGGCGGATCTGGCCGCGCTCCTCGATGAAGACGACGTTCTGGTCGCCCTGCTCGCTGTTGACGAAATGGCGGAAGCGCGCGCGGGTGGCCGGGTCGCTGACGGCGGCCTTCCATTCGCAGACATAGGTGTCGACCACGTGCTGCATGTCGGC
>JACMLV010000092.1 GCA_014379395.1 Burkholderiaceae bacterium | reverse complement strand
TGGTGGCCGGGTTGGCCACTCCGCAATGCTGCAACCAGCGCGCCCAGTCGATTTCGTCGGGCAGGCGCGGCAAGGCTTCGTCGTGCAGCAGCGTGTGGCGCGGCAGGTCGGCCGGCGCGCGCAGGTCGGGCGCGGCGGCCCGGTAGGCCGGGCTGCACACCGCGCTGAACACCTCGTCGAGCAGGAAATCGGTTTTTAAACCCGGATACGGCCCCGGCCCGAGCCGGATCGCGACGTCGACGCCGTCGCGCGCGAAGTCGACCACCGGGGTCGAGGCCAACACGCGCAGCTCGATCTCCGGGTGGCGCTCGCGCAGCCGGCCCAGGCGCGGCATCAGCCAGCGCGTGACGAACGAGATGGTCGAGCTGACGGTGACGACGCGGTCGTCGCCCTGGCGGCGCGCGGCCTCGGACACGTCGGCCAGGTTGTCGAGGATGGGGCGCAGCGCGTCGGCGTAGCGCTGGCCGGCGGCGGTCAGGGCGACGCCGCGCGCCAGGCGCTGGAACAAGGGCAGGCTGAGCCAGGCCTCGAGCTGCTTGACGTGGTGCGCGATGGCGCCGGCGGAGACGTGCAGTTCGGTTCCGGCGTGTTGGAAGCTTTGGTGGCGCGCGGCCGCCTCGAAGGCGTGCAGGGCGCTCAATGGGGGCAGGCGGCGGCTCATGGTTGCCTCAATTTGATTGGGTCTGATCGAGAAGAATATTGGTTTGTTCCAACTTCCGCAAGCACATATGATGGATTGGAATCGGCCAATCCCGGCTGACCCGTAAATAATTTGGTTCTTGAAAGAGGAGTGCCCCATGTCCCATCGACGCGCCATCGGTCTGGTGTTGTTGTCGGCCGCCGGCTTCGGCAGCCTGGCCTTGTTCGCCAGCGGCGCGTATGCGTCGGGCGTGACGCCGTCGACCCTGCTGGCGCTGCGCTTCACGCTGGCCGTCGCGCTGCTGGCGCCGCTGGTCTGGCTGCGCGGCCTGAGCCTGCCGCGCGGGCGCGACCTGGCCGGCTACATGCTGATGGGCGGCTTGTTCACGGCCCAGGCGCAGGGATACTTCAACGCCTTGCTGCACGCGAGCAGCGGGCTGGTCGCGCTGCTGCTGTACGTGTATCCGCTGCTGGTGACGGTGCTGTCGGTGGCGCTCGGCTGGGAAACCTGGAGCCGGCGCATGCTGGTGCTGTTGGCGATGGCCAGCGGCGGCATGGCGATCACGCTGGGCGGCAAGTTGCAGGGCGAGCCGATCGGCATCGCGCTCGGCCTCTTGGCGGCGGGCATCTACGCGGTGTATATCCTGCTCGGCACCCATCTCGGGCGCAGCCGGCAGGCCACGCATCCGCTGTCGGCCAGCGTGGTGATCTTCGCCACCGCGGCCGTGCTCAACGGCGCGCTGGCCGTCTCGAACGGCGTGGCCTTGCCCAACGCCGCCTCCGGCTGGCTGGCGATCGGCTGCATCGCGCTGTTTTCGACCGCGATGGCGAACGTGTGCTTCCTGGCCGGCGTCGAGCGCATCGGCGCGGCGCGCGCCTCGATCGTGTCGAGCTGCGAGCCGGTGTTGACGATTGGATTGGGATTTGGCTTGCTGCATGAAAGCGTCAGCGCCAGCCAGATGCTGGGCGGGGCGCTGGTGTTGCTGGCGGTGACGCTGCTGGCGCAGCGCGCGCCGGCCGCCGCGCCGGTGTTGCCGGACTTGGCCGACGGGATGGCCAAAGGCAGCGCCTGAGGCGCCGCCCGGTCCTTCAATTTACTCGGACTTACTCGGCGGCCGGTTCGGCGCCGCAGCACTTCTTGTACTTCTTGCCGCTGCCGCAAGGGCAGTCGTCGTTGCGGCCGACCTTCGGCTCGTCGCGCTTGATGGTTTGCACGGCCGGCTTGCGCAGCGGCACCCAGAAGCGGTAGATGTCGGGCAGGTTCGCCTCCAGTTCGACGGCCAGCTTGTGCGCCTTGACCGGGTCTTCGACCAGCGGCAGCTCGTCTTCGGCGATCTCGTCGGCGCCGAGCAGGTAGATCGGCTTCATCAAAGGGGCGACGTCCGAGGTCCAGATCGCGGCCCAGGAGTCGGGACGCAATTCCATGCCTTCCCAGAAACCCCAGCACCAGGCTTCGGCGTCGATCAGGGTCTGGCCCTCGTGTTCGTGCTCGACGAACAGCGGTTCGAATTCCTTCGGCGCGACTTCGAAGGTGACCAGCACCTCGTTCATGAAGCGCATGATCAGGCCGAGGATGCGGTCCTCTTCCTTGGCGTTCTTGAATTTCGGGCCGTTCTTGAGGTCGTCGCCCCAGACGTGCGGCAGCCATTCGGCCGGCATGATGGTTTCCGGGCCGATCGCGACGGCGGTCAGGAAGCCGTGCAGCATGTCCATCGTCATCGAGTCTTCGGGGCTGCGCTCGGACAGCAGGAATTGGTCTAGTTCGTCGAATTCTTTTTCGCTCAGTGGCTGGTCGAGTTGCATGGCTTGCTTTGTAAAGGGGGAAGGGCGACAGTATACGCCGCGCGGCCCGCTTGTGCGCGGAAGTTTGGCTTTCGACGCAATCGAAATCGGTGCCGCCGGCAACCCGCCCGCGCCTTACAATGTCGGCATGGATACTGAAGACACGCGCGCCACGGGCACTGCCCATCCCTTTTCCGAACTCGACCCCGACTGCGTGCTCGACGCGCTCGACAGCGTCGGCCTGCGCGGCGACGGCCGCCTGCTGGCGCTCAACAGCTATGAAAACCGGGTCTATCAGGTTGGCATCGAGGACGGCGCGCCGCTGGTGGCCAAGTTCTACCGGCCGGCGCGCTGGAGCGACGCCGCCATCCTGGAGGAGCACGCTTTTGTGTCCGAGCTGGTCGAACGCGAGATTCCGGTGGTGCCGGCGCTGGCGCTTAGCGGCGCGACGCTGCACCATTACCGGGGTTTCCGCTTCGCCGTGTTCGCCCGCCACGGCGGCCGCGCGCCCGAGCTGGGCGATCCGGCCACGCTGGAGTGGCTGGGGCGCTTCATCGGCCGCATCCACGCCGTCGGCGCCTTGACGCCGTATCGCGAGCGCCCGGCGCTGAACCCGGACACCTTCGGCGTCGAGCCGCGCGACTATCTGCTGGCCAACGATTTCATTCCGCCCGAGCTGGTGGCGGCCTATTCGAGCGTGCTCGACCAGGCGCTGGACGGCGTGCGGCGCTGCTATGAGCGGGCCGGCGAGCAAAGCCTGCTGCGCCTGCACGGCGACTGCCACGGCGGCAACGTGCTGTGGACCGACGCCGGCCCGCATTTCGTCGATTTCGACGACAGCCGCATGGGGCCGGCGATCCAGGATCTGTGGATGATGCTGTCGGGCGAGCGCCCCGATATGCTGCGCCAGATGAGCGACATCCTGGCCGGCTACGAGGATTTCTGCGACTTCGAGCCGCGCCAGCTGTATCTGGTCGAGGCGTTGCGCACGCTGCGCCTGATCCACTACTCGGCCTGGCTGGCGCGGCGCTGGGACGATCCGGCTTTTCCGCAGGCGTTTCCATGGTTTAATACCCAGCGCTACTGGCAGGACCGGATTCTGGAGCTGCGCGAGCAGGTCGCGCTGATGGACGAGCCGCCCCTGTGGCCGGTGTGAGGCGCGCGGGCGATGCGCGCGCTAATCGGCATGGCAACAATACTTATTTTATATGCATGAAATGACCGGCATTTCCCCCTTTCCTTGCAGCTATATTTTGCTTGAGCCTGCCAGATAATGGGTCTTCATCCGCCGCCGCTTCAAGCGGGGGGCATTCGACATTAGCGAGAACAGCATGCAGGCAAAACAGGGTCAACGTCCAGGCGCATCACTCTCCGTCGCGTTTTCGGCCGATCCCGGGCGCGCCGAGCCGACCCTGGGCGAGCCGCCGGAGATCGACGGCCTGGCCATGCCGGGCGCGAACCGGGTCGAATCGGAGCGGGCCCAGGCGGAGATGAGGGCGATCCACGAGGGCATCGCCCGGGTCGAGGCCGAGGCCAAGGCGGCCTGCGCGGCCGAGACGCGGGCGCTGGCCGAGGCGCGCGCGCGCGCCGCCGCCGAGGAGCGCGCGGCGATGGACAGCGCGGCCGCCGCCGCCGCCCTGCAAAACGCGCAGGCGATCGAAGAGGCGATCGCGGCC
>JACMLV010000791.1 GCA_014379395.1 Burkholderiaceae bacterium | reverse complement strand
TCGGCTCGCCGGCGGCGGTGCGCGCGGTGGCGGGCGCTTGCGCGGCGAACGCGCTGGCGGTGGCGATTCCCTGTCATCGGGTGGTGCGCAGCGACGGCGGCTTGTCCGGCTATCGCTGGGGCGTGGAGCGCAAGCGCGCCTTGCTCGACGCGGAGCAACTGGTTGCGCTGGAAAAGAAAGGGTAGGTTGCAGAAGGATAGGCTGGCGCGCCGACGGCACGCCAGCGCCGGCGATGAGCGCCGGCGCCGCCCGCAGACGCGGGCTAAGGCGTCTTAGCGGATGCGCATGCCAGGCTCGGCGCCCGGCCACGGGTTCAGGATGTAGATGCCCGGATTGGCCTTCTCGTCGGCAGCCGAGGCAGCCAGCACCATGCCTTCGGAGACGCCGAACTTCATCTTGCGCGGCGCCAGGTTGGCCACCAATACCGTCAGCTTGCCGACCAGTTCCTCCGGCTGGTACGCCGCCTTGATGCCCGAGAACACATTGCGCAGGCGGCCTTCGCCGACGTCGAGCGTCAGGCGCAGCAGCTTGTCGGAACCGTCGACGTGTTCGCAGTTGACGATTTTGGCGATGCGCAGGTCGATCTTGGTGAAGTCGTCGATCTTGATTTCGGGTGCCAGCTCTTCGATGTTCGAAGCCGGCGCGGCGGCGTCGGCGGCGGCCGCGTCGGCGGCGGGCGCCGCAGCAGGCGTCGGCGCGTCGAACAGCGCCTCGACCATCTTCGCGTCGACGCGCGTCATCAGGTGGTTGTAGGCGCCGATGGTGCGGCCGAGCATCGATTGCAGCACGGTGTCGACTTCGGTGTCGCCCCACACCAGGGCGGCGTCGTTGAGGAAGCCGGCGACGTTCTTGGCCACGCCCGGCAGCACCGGCGAGAGCAGAATCGTCAGTTGGCGGAACAGGATCAGCGCGGTGCTGCACACGTCGTGCAGCTCGGCCGTCTTGGCCTCGTCCTTGGCCAGAATCCACGGCTTGTTCTCGTCGACGTACTGGTTGGTGATGTCGGCGATTTCCATAATCTCGCGCAGCGCCTTGCCATACTCGCGCGCCTCGAAGTGCGCGGCGATGCTGGCCTGGCGCTCGCTGACGACGCCGTCATGCGTCACCGTCAGGGCGCGGCGGATCCAGTCCTGCGCGCTTGGCGAGAGCGCGTCGGCCAGCTTGCCGTCGAATTTCTTGGCGATGAAGCCGGCGCAGCGGCTGGCGATGTTGACGTATTTGCCGATCAAGTCGCTGTTCACGCGGGCGACGAAATCGTCACCGGTGAAGTCCAGGTCCTCGACCTTCGAATTGAGCTTGAAGGCGATGTAGTAGCGCAGCCATTCCGGGTTCATGCCCAGGTCGAGGTAGCGCAGCGGCGAGATGCCGGTGCCGCGCGACTTCGACATTTTTTCGTTGTTGACCGTCAGGTGGCCGTGCACGTTGACCTTGAGCTTGTCGATCACCGGATGGTCGGCGAACTTGAGCATGGCCGGCCAGAACAGCAGGTGGAACGAGACGATGTCCTTGCCGATGAAGTGGATCTGCTCGGTGGCCGGGTCTTGCAGCAGGGC
>JACMLV010000790.1 GCA_014379395.1 Burkholderiaceae bacterium | reverse complement strand
TTCGCGATGGACGGCAACGCCCACCATTTCGACGAAGTGCTGTTCTCGGTCAAGCCGCACGCCGGCATGCAGCAGGTGGCCGCGTGGCTGCGCAGCGACCTGCCTACCGACCAGTGGGAACGCAACGGCAAGCGCTTGCAGGACCGCTATTCGATCCGCTGCGCGCCGCACGTGATCGGCGTGCTGGCAGACGCCATGCCGCCGTTCCGCGCCGCGATCGAAAATGAGCTGAACAGCGCCAACGACAATCCCCTGATCGACGCCGAGAATGAGCGCGTGCTGCACGGCGGCCATTTCTACGGCGGCCATATCGCCTTTGCCATGGACGGCATGAAGAACGCGGTGGCCAACCTGGCCGACCTGCTGGACCGCCAGATGGCGCTGCTGGTCGACGCGCGCTACAACCACGGCCTGCCGGCCAACCTGTCGGGCGCCACCGGCCCGCGCGCGGCCATCAACCACGGCCTGAAGGCGCTGCAGATCAGCGCCTCGGCCTGGACCGCCGAGGCGCTCAAGCTGACCATGCCGGCCTCGGTGTTCTCGCGCTCGACCGAGTGCCACAACCAGGACAAGGTCAGCATGGGCACCATCGCCGCGCGCGACTGCCTGCGCGTGCTGGAACTGACCGAGCAGGTCGCCGCCGCGCTCTTGATCACGGTGCGCCAGGGCGTGACGCTGCGCCAGCGCGTCGATTCCGAGGTGGCGCCGCAGCCGGCGCTGGCCGCCATGCAGACCATGCTGGAAGCCGACATCGCGCTGGTCGAGGAGGACCGCCGCCTGGAACCCGACCTGCGCCTGCTGCTCGAGCGCATCCGCAACCAGGCCTGGGGGCTGTATGCGTAAGGGCCACAAGGAGCCGGCCAGCCGCTGGTTCGCCGAGGTCGAGATGCAGGTGCAGTTCTTCGACCTCGACCCGATGGAGATCGTCTGGCACGGGCGCTACGTCAAGTACCTGGAAGTGGTGCGCTGCGCGCTGCTCGACAAGATCGACTACAACTATCCGCAGATGAAGGCGTCGGGCTACGCCTGGCCGGTGATCGACATGCACCTGCGCTACGTGGCGCCGGCCACCTTCGGCCAGCGCCTGAAGCTGCGCGCCGATCTGGTCGAGTGGGAGAACCGGCTGAAGATCGACTACCTGATCACCGACGCCGACAGCGGCAAGCGGCTGCACCGCGCCAGCACGATCCAGGTCGCGGTCGATATCGCCAGTGGCGAGATGTGCTTCGCCTCGCCGCCGGTGTTGTTTGAAAAATTGGGAGTCGAGCCGCAATGAAACGAATTTTTATGAGCGCGCTGCTGTTGGCCTGCGCCGCGTTGGCGTCCGCCGCCGCGCCAAGCCCATCGCCGGTGGCCAAGATCGAGGCCATGCTGGCCAAGCCCAAGCTGCTGTGCGGGCGCTTCGAGCAGAGCAAGCAGCTGACCGGGATGAAGAAGGCGCTGCTGTCGAACGGGCGCTTTTGCGTCGCCGCCGGCAAGGGCGTCTTGTGGCGCACGTTGACGCCGTTCCCGAACACGCTGCGCCTGACGCGCGACGAGATCGTCCACTTCCAGGGCGAGCGCGTGACCACGCGCCTCGACGCCAAGACCGAGCCGGTGGTCAAGATGATTAACAGCGTGCTGTTCTCGCTGCTGGCCGGCGACCTGGGCCAGCTCGACAAGCTGTTCGAAGTCGACGGCACGGTCGACGGCGCCAACTGGCAGGTGGCGCTGAAGGCGCGCGAGCCGGCGCTGGCGAAAGCGATCGGCGCGATCCGGCTCGACGGCGGCGCGTATGTCAAGCACATCGAGATCAGCGAGGCCAGCGGCGACCGCACCGCGATCGTGTTCTCGGCGATCCAGACCGGCGAGGCGGCCATGACGGCGGAAGAGGCGGCGCTGTTTTGAAGATGCTTTTCAAGCGATTGACGCTGATCTGGGCGCTGGTGGTCGGCCTGCTGCTGGCGCATAACGCCTATCTGTGGCTGGGCCAGCGCATCGTGCCCGACACCGACATCCTGGCCCTGCTGCCGGTGCAGCAGCGCGACCCGGTGTTGCAGCAGTCGTTCACGCACATGGTCGACGCCGCCCAGCAGCGCGTGGTGGTGCTGGTCGGCGCGCCCGACTGGGACGACGCCAAGCGCGCCGCCGACGCCTATCAAAAGGTGCTCGACGCGCGCCCCGACCTGTTCGCCTCGACGCCGCTCACCGAGCGCACCGAGAGCGACTGGCTGGCGCTGTTCCAGCGCCACCGCCTGAGTTTATTGAGCATCGACCGGGAGGCCAGCCTGCGCGAACAGCCGGCCCAATTCTGGACCGAGGCCGCGCTGGCCAAGCTGTATAGCCCGTTCGGCGGGCCGAAGCTGGGCAGCTGGCAGGACGATCCGTTCGGCCTGTTCGGCGACTGGATCCAGGAGCGTGCGCGGGAGACGCCGGTGCGTCCGCGCGACGGCCATCTGTTCGTCGCCGACGACAAGCGGCAATATGTGCTGCTGCCGCTGACGCTCAAGCTGCCGGCGCTGGCGATGGGCACCCAGCGCCAGGTGCTGCCGCTGCTCGAACAAGCCGCCGCCGCCGCGCGCGCGGCGCTGCCGCAGGTCGAGTTGATCCGTGCCGGCATGATCCTGCACGCGGCCGCCGCCAGCGGACAGGCCGAGTCGGAGGTGTCGACCATCGGCCTCGGCTCGCTGCTCGGCATCGTCCTGTTGACCTGGCTGACCTTCCGCTCGGTCAAGCCGATCGCGCTGATCCTGCTGTCGATCGGGATCGGCTGCCTGGGCGCGCTGTCGGTGTGCACGCTGCTG
>JACMLV010000789.1 GCA_014379395.1 Burkholderiaceae bacterium | reverse complement strand
GCCGGAGCCGGACGGCGCGCGCCAAACGCCGCGCCCGCCCGCCGCCCGCCTTGAACGGAATGAAATATTCCCCTCTCGACGCCCGCATTCTGTGGTAGTTGAAAAATTATTTGTGACCAACATCACATATTTCACTGTTTTTCCGCCATAATGGCGCCTTCCGGCGGATTCCCACGCTTTATCAATGGGCGCCGTCTTGTTTGTGGGTAGGTGACCTGGAAGGTTCGTCAAGCGTCGCTCTCGCCGTTGTTCCACGCGTTTTAACATTGCCCTTTGCATGCCCCTATGAAAAATTTCCTTAAACCCAAAAACGAGATCGAACAGGCCCTGCTCGGTTTCAAGCGGACCTTCATGACGGTGGGCTGCTTCAGCGCCGTCACCAACATGCTGATGCTGGTGCCGTCGCTGTACATGCTGCAGGTGTATGACCGGGTGCTGGCCAGCCAAAACGAGCTGACCTTGTTGATGCTGACGCTGATGATGCTGGTGGCCTACATGATCATGAGCGGGCTCGAACTGGTGCGCAGCTTCGTGCTGGTGCGCGTCGGCGCCAAGTTCGACATGCAGCTCAACAAGCGGGTCTACACCGCCGCCTTCGAGCAGAACCTCAAGCGCGTCGGCGGCAACGCCGGCCAGGCGCTGCAGGATCTGACGAACATCCGCCAGTTCCTCACCGGCAACGGCCTGTTCGCCTTCTTCGACGCGCCGTGGTTCCCGATCTACCTGTTCGTCATCTTCATGTTCGAGCCTTCGCTGGGCCTGTTCGCGCTGTGCGGCACCATCGTGCTGGTGGTCCTGGCCTACATCAACGAGCGCGTCTCGCACAAGCCGCTGGCCGAGGCCAACGCGATGGCGATCCAGTCGACCACGCTGGCCACCAACAACCTGCGCAACGCCGAGGTGATCGAGTCGATGGGCATGCTGCCCAACCTGATGGGGCGCTGGTACAAGATGCACGGCAAGTTCCTGGCGCTGCAGGCCGAGGCCAGCGAAAAGGCCGGCACCGTCGCCGCGGTCACCAAGTTCGTCCAGGTGTCGTTGCAGTCGCTGGTGCTCGGCTATGGCGCCCTGCTGGCGGTCGAAGGCAAGATCAGCGCCGGCATGATGATCGCCGCCTCGATCCTGGTCGGACGCGCGCTGGCCCCGGTGCAGCAGGTGATCGGCGTGTGGAAGACCTTCGCCAGCACCCGCAGCGCCTATGAGCGCCTGACCAAGCTGCTGGCCGACAATCCGGCCCGCCCGGCCGGCATGCCGCTGCCCAAGCCGCAGGGCGCCATCGCCGTCGAAGCCGTCACCGCCGCGCCGCCCGGCTCGCAGGTGCCGGTGTTGAAGGGCTTGACCTTCGCCGTCAGCGCGGGCGACGTGCTCGGCGTGATCGGCCCCAGCGGCGCCGGCAAGTCGACCCTGGCGCGCCTGCTGGTCGGCGTGTGGCCGGCCATGATGGGCAAGGTGCGCCTCGACGGCGCCGACATCTACCAATGGAACAAGGGCGAGCTGGGGCCGCACATCGGCTACCTGCCGCAGGACATCGAACTGTTCGGCGGCACCGTCAGCGAGAACATCGCCCGCTTCGGCGACATCGATTCGAACCTGGTGGTGCAGGCGGCCAAGCGCGCCGGCGTGCACGACATGATCTTGCACCTGCCGCAGGGCTACGACACGCGCCTGGGCGACGGCGGCGCCGGCCTGTCCGGCGGCCAGAAGCAGCGCCTCGGCCTGGCCCGGGCGATGTACGGCGACCCGTCGGTGATCGTGCTCGACGAGCCGAACTCCAACCTCGACGAGAGCGGCGAGCTGGCCCTGGTGCAGGCGGTGGGCGACCTGCGCGCGCGCGGCAAGACCATCGTCCTGATCACGCACCGCACCAGCATCATCGGCGCCACCAACAAACTGCTGGTCATGCGCGACGGCATGGCGACCATGTTCGGTCCGACCAAGGACGTGCTGGCCGCGCTGCAAGAGGCCAGCCAGAAGCAGATCCAGGCCCAGCAGCAAGCCGCGGCCGCCACGGTATAGGAGTCAAGATGACCAATTTGATCAAGAAGCAAGCGCCGACCGACGTCGTCGCGCATGAAGTGACCGAGCACACGGTCAACACCGACGCCCGCGTCTACAGCCGGATGGGCTGGCTGGTGGTGCTGTTCGGCGTGTGCGGCTTTCTGCTGTGGGCCGCGCTGGCCCCGCTCGACAAGGGCATGCCGCTGTCGGGCACGGTGGCCAAGGAGACCAACCGCAAGACCGTGCAGCACCAGAACGGCGGCACCATCGCCGACATCCTGGTCAAGGACGGCGACGTCGTCAAGGCCGGCCAGGTGCTCGTGCGCATGAACAACGTGCAGGTCGCCTCGCAGCTCGAGATGTCCCAGACCCAGTACTACACCTCGCGCGCCTCCGAGGCGCGCCTGCTGGCCGAGCGCGACAGCGCCGGCGCGATGGCCTTCCCGCCGACCCTCAAGGCGGCCGCCAAGGACCCGGCCGCGCTGGCCGCCGTCGAGCTGCAGAAGCAGTTGTTCAGCTCGCGCCGCTCGTCGCTGCAAAACGAGCTCGCCGCGGTCGACGAGAACATCGCCGGCCTGAAGATCCAGATCAAGGGCCTGCAGGATTCGCGCGAGAGCAAGAAGGTGCAACTGGACATCCTCCAGGAGCAGTTGGGCAACATGCGCGAGCTGGCCAAGGAGGGCTATGTGCCGCGCAGCCGCCTGCTCGACCTCGAGCGCACCTACGCCCAGGTCAACGGCGCCATCTCCGAGGACATCGGCAACGTCGGGCGCGCCCAGCGCCAGGTGATGGAGCTGACCTTGCGCCGCGTGCAGCGCACCCAGGATTACCAGAAGGAGGTGCGCACCCAGCTGGCCGACGTGCAGCGCGAGGCGTCCTCGCTGATGGCGCGCCTGTCGAGCCAGGAGCTCGACATGGCCAACGCCGACGTCAAGGCGCCGGTCGACGGCATCGTCGTCGGCACCAGCGTGTTCACCAAGGGCGGCGTGGTCGGCCCCGGCATGAAGATGATGGAAGTGGTGCCGAGCGACGACGCCCTGATCGTCGAGGGCCAGCTGGCCGTCAACCTGATCGACAAGGTGCACCCGGGCCTGCCGGTCGAGATGATGTTCTCCGCCTTCAACACCAACACCACCCCGCACGTGCCGGGCGTGTTGACGCAGGTCTCGGCCGACCGCGCGGTCGACGAGCGCAGCGGCATGCCGTACTACAAGGTGCGCGCCCGCGTCACGCCGGAGGGGGTCAAGCTGATCGAGAAGAACAAGCTCAACATCCAGTCCGGCATGCCGGTCGACATGTTCATCAAGACCGGCGAACGGACCATGATGAGCTACCTGTTGAAGCCGCTGCTCGACCGCGTCAAGACGTCACTGACAGAGGAGTAAGCATGGGTATCGCAACCATCCGCAAACACAGCCTGCTGAAACTGGCGGCGCGCCTGGCCGCAGCCGGACTGCTGGCGCACGCCGGCGGCGCCGCCGCGATGGGCCTGAACGAGGCCTACCAGGCCGCGCTGAGGAACGACCCGACCTATCTGAGCGCCGTCGCCGAGAACGACGCCGGCCAGCAGAACCGCGCGCTCGGCCGCGCCGGCCTGCTGCCCAGCGTGTCGGGCAACTATTCGAAGAGCAAGAACCGCGCCGACGTCACCGCGCCCGGCCCGTTAGGCAAGGAAGTCGAGACCCATCCGGTCTACACCAGCCGCGTGGCCAGCATCGGACTGCGCCAGGCTTTGATCAATTTCGACGCGCTGGCGCGCTACAAGCAGGGCGCCGCCCAAGCCGATTTGAGCACCGCGCTGTTCCAGGCGCGCAATCAGGAATTGGTGCTGCGGGTGGTCGGCGCCTACGTCGACGCCCTGTACGCGTTCGACCAGGTGCGCCTGGCGCAAGCCCAGCGCGACATGTACGCCGAGCAGAAGAACGTCAACGAGCGCCTGTTCGAGAAGGGCGAGGGCACCCGCACCGACGTGCTCGAAGTGCAGGCCCGGCTCCAGCTGGCCGAGGCCCAGCTGATCGAGGCGCGCGACAACGAGACGACCAACCGCACCACGCTCGCCGGCCTGGTCGGCCAGGAGGTCACCAGCCTCGACCCGCTGGCGCCGGGCTTCCGCGTCGGCGCGCCGCCGGACGGTTCCTTCGAGACCTGGAAGACGCTCGCGCTCGAGCGCAATCCCGACATCGTGGCGCGCACCTTCGGCGTCGAGGCGGCGCGCCAGGAAGTCAACAAGAACCGCGCCGGCCACGCGCCGCGGCTCGACCTGGTCGCCAGCATCAGCAAGAACGATTCCGAGACGCTCAACACCTACACCCAGGATTCGGTGCAGCGCGCCATCGGCATCCAGCTCACCGTGCCGATTTACTCGGGCGGCTATGCCAGCGCGGCGACGCGCCAGGCGGCGGCCGGGCTGGAGAAGGCCAAGGCCGACCTGCAGGCGCAGAAGGACAAGGTGGTGACCGAGTTGCGCAAGCAATACAGCGCCGTGCTGAGCGGCGTGGCGCGCATCGATGCGCTCGACAAGGCGGTCGCCTCGGGCAAGCTGCTGATGACGGCGACCGAGCAAAGCATCAAGGGCGGGGTGCGCATCACCGTCGACCTGCTCAACGCCCAGCAACAGCTGTACGCCAGCGAGCGCGACTTGGCGCAGGCGCGCTACACCTATCTGATCAACACCTTGCGCCTGCACGCCGCCGCCGGCACGCTCGATCCGGCCGACGTGCAGGAAGTGGCGGCCTACTTCCACTGACCGACCCACCGGCGGCGCGGCTTGCGCCCGCGCCGCCGTCAACCCGAACGAAAGTGACGACCATGGTAAATAAGACAGGCTTGCGCCCGATCCTGGCCCTGCTGACCGGCGCGCTCGCGCTGGCCGGCTGCGGCGGCGGTGGCTCGGC
>JACMLV010000091.1 GCA_014379395.1 Burkholderiaceae bacterium | reverse complement strand
CTTGGCGATGCCGATCCGCGGCCCGACGGCGATCACGGCCGGCGACCGCGGCGCGCTCAGCGCGAACGGCGCCGCGTCGAGCGCCAGCCCGTTGTGCTCGATGCCGAGCCCGAGCGCCTGGCACAGCCGGCCCGGCCCGCCGCACAGCAGCCGCGCCCGATCAAGCCCGCGCCGCGCGCGCATCGACTCCAGCCCGGCCAGCGGTTCCAGGGCCCGGATCAAGACTCCCGCGCCATGCCCCTCCTCCCGGCACACGAAATTGAGGCACCAGTGGATGCCGTAGGAACGGTAGATATAGGCGTGGCCCGGCGCACCGAACATGGAGGCGTTGCGCCTGGTCGGACCGCCGTAGGCGTGCGAGGCCGGGTCGGTGTGGTCGTAGGCCTCGGTTTCCACGATGCGCCCGCCAACCCCGTCGACCAGGATCAGCGCGCCGATCAGCTGCGGCGCCACTTCGCAGGACGGCGCGGCGAAATCGATGCCGCCCACAATGCTGCCCATCGCCTCGCTCCGTTTCCACACAGATAGTGTGATTATCAAAAAAGCATTCCCGCGCAAGCGGCCCCGACCGTGCCCGGCGGGGCCGGGCATCGGTTATAGTATCGTCTTTCCCCTATGACACCGGCAGCGCGCGCCGCGCCGCCCCGTCGCGCCGCGAACCATATCATGACCACTCTTGCCGCCCAAGCGCCCGCCGCCGAAGATCCTGTCGATGCGCTGATGCGCTCGATCCGCATCCCGCCGCGGCCAAGCCTGCTGATCGACCTCCAGCGCGAACTGGCGCGCCCCTGCCCGTCGCCGCGGGCGATCGCCCACATCATCACCAACGATGTCGGCATCGCCGGCGCGCTGCTCAAGCTGGCCAATTCGCCGTTCTATGGCCGGGCGCGCAAGGCCAGCTCTGTCGAGCAGGGCATCAATTTCCTGGGCATCAACACCTGCAGCGCCCTGGTGACGGGCTTGCTGGCCCGCCAGGCGCTCGACGGCGACGGCGCCGCGCTGGCCAATTTCTGGGAGGTGTCGGCCAAGCGCGCCCAGGCCCTGGTGTTTTTGACGCGCAAGCTGCACGTCGGCGCGCCCGACATCGCCCACACCTTCGGCCTGTTCTGCGATATCGGCGTGCCGCTGCTGATCGAGCGCTTCCCCGACTACGTCCAGACCTTCGCCATCGCGGGCGACCAGGGCGATACCTGTTTCACCGAGTTCGAGGACGCGCGCCACGCCACCAACCACGCCGCCATCGGCTGCCTGCTGGCGCGCAACTGGGGCTTGCCCGAGGACATCTCCTGGGCCATCCTGCTGCACCACGACTACCGCATCTTCGACGACGCCACCACCGGCGCGGCGATCCGCACCCTGGTCGCGCTGGCGCTGCTGGCGGAAAAAGCGATCCAGCGCTATTACGGCGACAGTGTCGTGCCCGAGTGGGACAAGGGCGGCGCGCCCGCCTGCCGCCACCTCGGCCTGTCGGAAGACGATTGCGCCGATTTGCTCGACGAGTTGCACGAATTGTTTGAAACCGACCACTAGCCCCCGGAACAGCCCATGCCAAAAAACAAGCGCCCGCAGCCACGCAAATCGAACCAGGGCTTTGAAGACAAAGACGAGGCGATGACGCGCTCCCTGTGCGCGCTGGCCCTCAATTTGTCCGAGCAGGAGGACGGCGCCAAGATGGGCCCGCAACTGCGCCAGCAAGAAGCCGATTTCCACAAGCTCGTCAGGAATGCCCT
The DNA here is from genome assembly GCA_014379395.1 of Burkholderiaceae bacterium. Classification (GTDB taxonomy): domain Bacteria; phylum Pseudomonadota; class Gammaproteobacteria; order Burkholderiales; family Burkholderiaceae_D; genus Janthinobacterium. The sequence continues at coordinate 5,451 of JACMLV010000091.1, read as the reverse complement.
GAACCAGAAGAAGGACGATGTGCTGTATGGCGCGATCGAGCGCGCCCAGTACGAGGACGTGGGCGCGTATCAATTCCTGCGCAGCCAGATCGAGGAGGCCGCCTCGACCATCGTGTTCCGGCGCGAGGGCGCGCCGGCGATGGAAATCAACGCCTTCGTGGTGCCGCTGTTCGTGCATGGCACCGGCGGCCTGAAGGAGGAGCAAGGCTTCCAGGACCAGGCGGCGTTCGAGGAGCTGGTAGCAAGTTTCCAGCTGGCGCAGCTGGAGAGCGCGAAGGCGCGCGTGGTCTTGATGAGCCACGCCTACGACCTCGACGAGATCGACCGCATCACCTACAGCCACCTGAACGACATGGTGCGCGACGCCTTCGCCTCGATGACGGACAAGAAGCTGAGCGCCACGCCGGCGCTCGAGCGCAGCATCAGCGGCTGGAGCGCGAGCGCCTTTGGCGAACGGGACGCGGCGGTCGAGCTGCGCTTCCTGCTCGGCTTCGCCTTGAAACGCCTCGACGATCCGTTTTACCGGGTGCCGGAACAGGAGGAGGCGGCCGACGCCTATTTCGCGGCCCGCATGGAGCGTTACCGGAAATGGACCGACACGGCGGCCGCGCTGGTCAAGCGTTGCCTGGCGCCCGCCGGCGCGCCGCTGGAAATCAATTTCCTGTACCAGGATCTGTTCCACGGCGGCAAGGAACAGGGCGTGGCGAAATTTTTCATGTTGCAGATGATGGCCGACATGAATCACGCGCTGCGCGCCGCCGGCATCGCCGCCGATCAGGCCAAGGCCGTCGTCGCGCCGGCCGACGTCGACGACAATATGGTGCTGCGGGTGAACCTGTACGCCGGGGACGGCGCGTTGCTGGCCTCGTCGGAAAAACCGCTCGACCTGGCCGCCGACCTGGAGCTGGAGGTCGACGACATCTGCGACGCCCTCGCCACCATCGGCGTGCGGGAGGTGTCGGTGGCGCTCAAATTCGACCAGCACGGCGTGCCGCAGGACGAGCGCGCCTACGGCTTGCATTGACGTAGCGCAGGCGGCGCGGCGTCAGCGGTGATTTGACGCGCCTGTTATCATGCCCGCTTGTATTTACAACCGATAAGGCAGGACAGGAAACATGGGCGTTGTCACCGAACAGCCGCGCGGATTACTTTCCGCCGGCCTTAAAGATGCCTCTGCGGCGCGCGAGGCGCGGCAATGAGCAAGGAAATCGTCATCATCAAGACGCCGGCCGAGATCGAGCAGGCGCGCATCGCCGGCAAGCTCGCCGCCGACGTGCTCGAAATGATCGGGCCGCACGTCAAGCCGGGCGTCACCACCGAGGACCTGGACCGGATTTGCCACGACTTCATCGTCAACGTGCAGCAGGTCATTCCCGCCAACGTCGGCTACCACGGCTTTCCGAAGACCATCTGCGCCTCGGTCAACCAGGTGATTTGCCACGGCATCCCGTCGCCCAAGAAAGTGCTCAAGGATGGCGACATCGTCAATATCGACGTGGCCGTGATCAAGGACGGCTGGCACGGCGACACCAGCCGCATGTACTACGTCGGCCGTCCCAGCGCGTTGGCGCGGCGGCTGTCGGAAACGACCTATGAGGCGATGTGGGCCGGCATCGGCAAAGTGCGGCCGGGCGCCACCTTGGGCGACATCGGCCACGCGATTCAAAGCGTGGCGCGGCGCGAAGGCTTCAGCGTGGTGCGCGAATACTGCGGCCACGGCATCGGCCTCGGCTACCACGAAGATCCGCAGGTGCTGCACCACGGCCGCCCCGGGCAGGGCTTGGTGCTCGAGGAAGGCATGGTGTTTACCATCGAGCCGATGATCAACGCCGGCAAGGCGGCCACCGAACAACTGGCCGACGGCTGGACCGTCGTGACCAGGGACCGCTCGCTGTCGGCGCAGTGGGAACACATGATCGCCGTCACCGCCGACGGCTTCGACGTGCTCACGCTGTGGCCCGACGGCAGCGAAGCGCGCCGCTTGCAGGCGGCGCGGCAAGCGCTGCGGCAACCGGCCTAGCGGCCTAGCGGCCCGCCTCCCAGGCCGGCCCGGCCGGCTCGACGAGCTTGCGCCAGGCCGCCAATTTTTGTTCGAAGGACAGCGTCGCGTGGGCCGGCGAGGAGGACGGCAAGACCAGAGTCTCGAAACCGGCGGCGGCAAATTGCGCGGCAAAGCTGCCCGACTTCTTGCCGTTGAAGGCGACCCGGCGCAAGGCCGGGCAGCGCTGCCGCAATAGCCCAAAATCGTTCGCCTCCGCTTTGCGGATGTTGGTGTCGAGGCTGCCATTTCGCTCGCAAGCGCCGAGCACGTCCCACAAGCCGATATCGTGCGCCAACAGGCGCGGCAGACGCTCGGCGTAGGGCCAGCCGGCCAGGTCGGCGCCGGTCAGCGCGGACAAGAGCGGCCACAGTTGATTGCGCGGATGCGCATAATATTGCTGCGCAGCCAGCGATGCGGCGCCGGGAAAACTGCCCAGTATCAAAATTCGAATATTCGGCGCGATCACCGGCGCAAGGCCAAGCAGCGCGATGGCGGGAGCGTTTGACATAGGCGGCTATTTTAGCCGATGGCGCCGGCGACCACGCGGCGGGACTGGCTGCGTTCCGGTGTAGAATTCGGCCGCCTGAACTTTATAGCAATAACGCGATGGAATCCCCGCCCGAACCCCGCCCGATCGACGCCTTGCTGACCGCGTATCGCCGGCGGCATCGCCATCGAACCAACGAGATCATCCATTGCGTGTGCGTGCCCTGCATCGTATTTGCCGTGCTCGGCCTGGCATGGACGATGCATCCGCTCGCCACGGTCGCGCTGAGCCTGGCCGCGCTGCGCCACTATTTTCCGCTATCGAGAACATTGGCGATTGGCATGTCGATCATGCTCGGCGCCATGCTGATTCTGCTGCTGGCGCTGCCGCCGGCGACCATCCTGCCACTGTCGCTGGCGATTCTTGTGCTGGCCTGGAGTGGGCAATTTATCGGCCATATGATCGAAGGCGAACCGCCGTCGGCCTTTGGCAATCCGCGTTTTTTCTTAATCGGCCCGCTGTTCGTTCTCAGTTCTTTGTGCCGGCGCTTCGAACTCGATTATTAGCCTGGCCTGTCGCCGCCCATGTCGGGCGCGCCGCGAGAGGCTTGGGGCGAGAGGGCTTCGGCAGTCAATCGGCTTCCACAAGGCGTCCGGGCAAAAAAAACCCACGACTGTCATCGTGGGCAAACCCATTGTAAGTGGGAGGGGAGATTGAATCTACGAATTCACTATAACCCTTCAATTTTCTTAAATCGCCCTTCTTTACAATTACTTACCAACCGTTTACGTACCGCTTGCCATGCCTGAATCGGGCCGGCCGGGCACGACCGCAAGCTTATTTCCTGGGCTCGACCAACGCGCCGTGCATGCCGACGCGCGGCTGCGAAGCACTACGGCAGGAACCGTCCCGCAGTTTCGCCTGGCCCGATACCTGAAGCGCCCTTAGACCGACGATCCACCTCTGAAACGTAGCGCTGATATCCATCTGAACCCCTCTGACAATTAATTATCTCGGTTGCTGACCCGGTGAAATTTATTGTCGCAGTCTGGGTGTCGGGTGCATTGCGCGAGGTCAAACCGGCGGGCGCGGGACGAGGCGTTGCAAAGAAAGGGGTTATTGATTTTGCGTAAAGGTGAAGCCGCAACACTCCAACAAAATGAAACATTCTTAACGGCTCTGGAGTCCATACCATGAAAATATCGGCAAAACCCATCGTCAATATGGTCTACAAAGCCTACTTGCGCTCGCGCCTGGTGCGCTGCACGCGGGACTTGCAGACGATCGCGGCCCAGCGCGAAAACGATTTCCACGCCGAGCGCATCTTGCACCGGGAAGTCGTCAAGGTGCGCTCCAAACTCCATTCGCTGTAAGCGCAGCGCGCCCGGCCGCTCGGCAGCACGGCCCATGGCGCAAACCACGAGGCGAGGCAGCCGGCCAACATGGCCGGGCCGCGCTTCGCCCCTTAGCGCAAGTTCCCGGTGTGTCCCACCGAATAACGCCCCGGTTGCGGCCATACCGTCAAACCGTGCGGCTCCCCACCCACCTTCACCTTGGCGACCGCGCCATTGGCGGTGTCGATGCGATAGACGACGTCGTCGAAACGCCCGGCCAGCCACAACGCCTTGCCATCGGCGCTGACGTTGCCCATGTCGGGGCTGCCGCCGCCCGGTATCGGCCATTGGGCGACCACTTTTTCGCTGGCGAAATCGATCACCGTCACGCTGCCGTTGCCGCGCCGCTTGCCGTGAATCTTGTGCGTGCCGCGGTTGGCGACGTAGAGCTGCTTGCCGTCGCGGCTGGGATACAGCCCGTGCGCGCCGAGCCCGGTGGTGATGAAGCCGATTTCCTGGAATGCCTCGCCATCGACCACATGCAAGCCGTCGGCGTCCATGTCGGCGATATAGAAGCGCTTGCCGTCCGGTGCGATGCGTATGTCTTGCGGCATGCCCTTGGCCGAGGTGCAAATCTCGCTCGCGCCGGGACCCGTGGCGCCAGGCACATCCTTGTAACGGGTGCGCGGCATCTTCAACTTCAGGTAGCCGAGCACCTTGCGGTTGACCAGGTCGATCTTGGCGACGCTGCCATCGAACTCGCAAGTAAACAACGCGTAACGGCCGTCGATCGAGAAATCGGCATGGTTGATGCCGCCGCACTTGGGCGTGTCGATCGAATATTGCAGCGCCATCGTCGTCGGCGCGCGGAAATCGAGCCGGCGCATCGCCTCGGCCACCACGACGGCCGACTTGCCGTCCGGCGTGAAATATACGTTATACGGATCGTCGACCGCGATCGATGTGCCCGGCTTGCCGGTGCGCGGATCGATCGGCGTCAGGCTGCCGTCGGTGCGGCGCTCGGCATTGTTGGCCACCCACAAGGTGCGCAAATCCCACGACGGCACCACGTGCTGCGGGCCGATGCCGACCTTGAATCTATCGACCACCTTCATGGTTTTCGGATCGATCACCGAAACGTCGTTCGAACGCAGGTTCGGCACATAAATCCGCTCCAGGTCGTCGCGCAGGGCCGGGCTGATCCGTCCGGCGGCCGTGTCGCTGTAAAGGTTGGCCGGATTGCTCACCGGCGGCATGCCGGGCACGGTGTCCACACGAACGGCGGGCGGCGCGGCGGCTCCGGTTCCGGCTCCGGTTCCGGTTTTGGTTCCTATCACGCCGATCGCGGCGGCGACGACGCCGGCCACGGCCGTCAGCGCCAGGCCGGCGCGCAGCATTCGATTGCTATTTAATTCCAAGATGATTTCCTTTGATGGGTGCGGCATGACGGTCCGGTTCGCCAGTCAGCGCGCGAATGGCGGCAACGGATGCGTCGACAATCCGCTTGACGCCCAGTTGTCCAAGCTCGGCACTGGCGCGGCGCGGATCGCCTCGCACCCCGTCTCCCGCGGTCGGGCGCGGCGCGCGCG
>JACMLV010000788.1 GCA_014379395.1 Burkholderiaceae bacterium | reverse complement strand
GCCAGCTCGGCGCCGTCGGGCCGCGCCAGGCGCACCCGGGTGCCGCTGCCGCCGCCATCGACGCCGATTAGGTATTCAATCATGTCTTCACTCCCATGGTCATGCCTGCCGTGAGCGGTGGAAAGCCGAGCGAACTATATTGGCGCCCGTCCGGCTTGTCAAAAGGTATTTCCGGCCGCTTCCGCACAGGGCCGCGCAATAGGATAAATGGCATCGGCGACGCCTTTTTTGTCGATCGGCAAAAGGATTATGCAAACGCCGAAAGCTGCGTGTCTTGCCGGGCCGCCAAGGCGATACGGCGGGGTGCGCTTGATCGGGGCCGGCATCAAGTGTACAGTCCGGCCTTTATTACCTCAGTTGGAAAGTCGCAGATGAATGACAAGGCAGCAAAGAGCGCATATTGGGACGACTGGCAGCGCGAGGCGGTGGCCGCCGGCGTCGACGCCGGACTCGCCAAGCTCGGCATGGAAGTATTGCGCGCGCACCGCAAAAACCGTTGGCCGAAGGAGTTCCTCGGCCGCGAGGACGACGCCCCGCACATGCTGACGATGTGCCTGGAAGAGCCGGCCGAAACCGAGCTGTTCTTCATCGAGAACCTGTATCCGTACGACGCCGCGCTGATCGAGGCGACCCGCAAGCGCCTGAAGCTGGCATAGGTGCGGCCGGCGAGGTGCGGCTGGCGAGGTGCGGCCGGCGAGGTGCGAAAAGGCCACGCATTTTTCGTCATAACGTTTTTGTGATGCCATAATGTTTGCCGGCCCGCCGGGCCAGCGTGGCGCAACCAACCAGGGAGTCAGGATCATGAGCAAGGCACAAGACAGTAAAAAAGAAACCAAGAAAGAGCCGGCCAAGAGCATGAAAGAGAAGAAGGAAGCCAAGAAGGTCAAGAAGGAAGAGCGCAAGCACTGATGCCGTTTCCGTCCGATGCCCAGGCGCACCGGCCGGGCCGGCTGGCACCAGCTTTTGGACTGCTGCTTGCGCTGCTGACTGCGGCCGCGCCGGCGCGGGCGGCCGCGCCGTCGACCTTCGGCAGCGTGATCGGCAACGCCGTGCTGTGCCTCGATCATCTCGACAACGCGTATTTCTATTCCTACCTGTCGGCTTCCTTCGGCCCGCCCTACAAGCGTCAAGGCGGCGCCTACTGGTTCACGACGGACGAGGCGACCTTGTGGGGCGAAGCGGTCAAGGAAGTGATCGTCAGCGACGACACCCACGCGCTGACGTTCATCGGCGCGGTGGTCGATGCGACCCCGGAAAAGCTCGAGCAGGCGATCGTCACCGGCGCCGGCCTGCACTACAACCGCAAGGACCGCTCCAATTTCCCGGTGCGCGAATCGAATCCCGGCAGCAAGATCGTGTATTTCGGCGACCAGTCCAAGGTGTTCTGCGCCAAGTACAAGCCCTTGCCGCGCGACATACCCTAACGCCGGCGCCGCCGCCGGTCTCCCATGTACACCCAATATTTCAGCCTGAAGCAATCGCCGTTTTCGATCGCGCCCGATCCGCGCTATCTGTACATGAGCGAGCGGCACCGCGAGGCGCTGGCGCACCTGCTCTACGGCGTCAACGGCGGCGGAGGCTTTGTCTTGCTGACCGGCGAAATCGGCGCCGGCAAGACCACCGTCTGCCGCTGCTTCATGGAGCAGATTCCGGAAAACTGCCAGCTGGCCTACATCTTCAATCCCAGCCTGTCGGTCGAGGAATTGCTGCGCGCCGTGTGCGACGAGTTCGGCATCGGGCCGACCTCGTCGCGCCCGGGCATGAAGACCTATGTCGACGCCATCAACGCCCATCTGCTGCGCAGCCACGCGGCGGGCAAGAACAACGTGCTGATCATCGACGAGGCGCAAAACCTGTCGGCCGAGGTGCTCGAGCAACTGCGCCTGCTGACCAACCTGGAGACGAGCGAGCGCAAGCTGCTGCAAATCATCCTGATCGGCCAGCCGGAATTGCGCGCGATGCTGGCCCGGCCCGAGCTCGAGCAACTGGCGCAGCGCGTCATCGCGCGCTACCACCTCGGCCCGCTGTCGGCGGCCGAGACGGCCGGCTATGTCGGCCACCGGCTTAAGGTGGCGGGCGCGGCGGCGCTGGCGCCGTTCCCGCCCGGCTTGCTGCGCCGGGTTCATCGCCTCAGCAAGGGCGTGCCGCGCCGCATCAATTTGCTGTGCGACCGGGCGCTGCTGGGCGCCTATGTCGAGAACCGGGCGCAGGTCACGCGCAAGATCGTCGACCGCGCCGCCAGCGAAGTGTTCGGGGCGGTGGACGCGGCGGCGGACGCGGCGTCGGTAGCCGGCCGGCGTTGGCTTTACCTGGTCGCCGGCCT
>JACMLV010000787.1 GCA_014379395.1 Burkholderiaceae bacterium | reverse complement strand
GGTGCGTGCGTCCGCGTGGTCACAAAAGCGGTGCCTCGGCGGCCCCGCCCACCCTACGAGGTCACAGTACGCCACGCGACCGATTGCAAAAAATGGAGCGATGATGAAGAAGACATTATTGATGGCGCTGGCGTTCGCGCTGGCGCAGCAGGCCGGCGCGGCGCCGATCACGGTGCGCGACGACGACGGCAACGCGGTCACGCTGCAAAAGCCGGCCCAGCGCATCATTTCGACCGCGCCGCACGTGACCGAGTCGCTGTTCGCGGCCGGCGGCGGCGAGCGCATCGTCGGCACCGTCAGCTACAGCGACTTTCCGGAGGCGGCCAAGCGCATCACGCAGATCGGCAGCAACCGCCAGATCGACATCGAGCGCGTGCTCGCGCTGAAACCGGACCTGATCGTGGCCTGGCTGCACGGCACCTCCGAGCGCCAGCTCGAATCGCTGCGCAAGCTGGGCATCCCGGTTTTCCACAGCGAGCCGAAAAAACTCGACGACATCGCCGACAACATCGCCCGCCTGGGCCAGCTGATGGGCACCGAAAAGGTGGCCCAGCCGGTGGCGGCCGGGCTGCGCCAGAAGGCCGCCATGCTGGCCAAGCAGTACGCCAACCGGCCGCCGGTGCGCCTGTTCTATCAGGTCTGGGACAAGCCGCTGTTCACCCTCAACGGCGGCCATATCGTCAGCGAGGTGATCCGCCTGTGCGGCGGTGAGAACGTGTTCGCCAGGATGAAGGTGACGGCGCCCGAGGTGGGCATCGAAAGCGTCTTGCAGGAAGACCCGGAGGCCATCATCGGCACCAACGAAAAAGACGCCAAGGCCGGCGGGGTCGCCATGTGGCGACGCTTCACGACCATGAAGGCGGTGCGCAACGACAATCTGTACGCCATCGACAGCAGCCTGCTGAACCGGGCCGGCCCGCGCATGATCATCGGCGCCACCGCGCTGTGCGAGCAGATCGAGCTGGCGCGCAAGCATAGAAAGAACTGAGCATGAGCCATTACCAACGCATCGCCTGCCTGTCGACCGAATCGGTCGAGACCCTGTACGCGCTGGGCGCGCAGGACTGCATCGCCGGCATCTCCGGCTTCACCGTGCGCCCGCCCGAGGCGCGCCGGGAAAAGCCGAAGATCAGCGGCTTCTCGTCGTCCAAGCTGGAGCGCATCCTGGCCGTCGAGCCGGATCTGGCGATCGGCTTTTCGAATCTGCAGGCCGACGTCTGCCGCGATCTGGCGCAGGCCGGCGTCGAGGTGCACGTGTTCAATCAGCGCGGCGTGGACGGCATCCTGCGCATGGTCGGCGCGCTGGCCGCGATGGTCGGGCGCGACGAGGCCGGGCGCCTCCTGGTCGCCGATTTGCGGGTGCAGATCGACGCCGCACGCGCCCGCGCCGCGCAATGGACGCGCCGCCCGGTGGTCTATTTCGAGGAATGGAACGAGCCTTTGATGAGCGGCATCGGCTGGGCCGCTGAATTGATCGGCATCGCCGGCGGCGCCGACGCCTTCCCGGAACTGTCGACGCAGCACGGCGCCAGGGAGCGCATCATCGCCGACCCGATGGAGGTGGTGCGGCGCGCGCCCGACATCATCATCGGCTCCTGGTGCGGCAAGAAATTCCAACCCGACCAGCTGCGCGCGCGCGCCGGCTGGGACGCCATTCCCGCACTGAAAAACAATATGCTCTTCGAGATCAAATCGCCCGACATCCTCTCGCCCGGACCGTCCGCCATCACCCACGGCCTGCGCCAGATGAGCGATATCGTCGCGCGCTGGCAGGAGCTGGCGGCATGAGCGCGCCCTTCTCGACCCTGATGGTGCAGGGCTGCACCTCGGACGCCGGCAAGACCACGGTGGTGGCGGCGCTGTGCCGGCTGCTGCTGCGCGGCGGCGTGAAGGTGGCGCCGTTCAAGCCGCAGAACATGGCGCTCAACAGCGCGGTCACCAGCGACGGCGGCGAGATCGGCCGCGCGCAGGCCTTGCAGGCGATCGCCGCCGGCCTGGCGCCGCACACCGACATGAATCCGGTGCTGCTGAAACCCTCGTCCGACACCGGCGCGCAGGTCATCATCCACGGCAAGGTGCGCGCCGAGATGAACGCGCGCGACTACCACCAGTACAAGACGGTGGCGATGGGCGCGGTGCTCGAATCGTATGGCCGCCTGCAAGAGCAGTATCAGGCCATCGTGGTCGAGGGCGCCGGCAGCCCGGCCGAGATTAATCTGCGCGAGCGCGACATCGCCAACATGGGCTTCGCCGAGGCGGTCGACTGCCCGGTGATCCTGGTGGCCGACATCGACCGCGGCGGCGTCTTCGCCCACATCGTCGGCACGCTGGCCTGCCTGTCCGAGAGCGAGCGCAAACGCACGGTCGGCTTCGTCATCAACCGTTTTCGGGGCGACATCGCGCTGCTCGAACCGGGCCTCAAATGGCTGGAAGAACAAACCGGCAAGCCGGTGCTGGCCGTGCTGCCGTACCTGCACGGCCTGTTCCTCGACGCCGAGGACGCGGTCGAGTCGACCCAGGCCGGGCGCGGCGCCTTCCGGGTGGTGGTGCCGCTGCTGCCGCACATGAGCAACCACACCGACTTCGACGCGCTGCGCGCGCATCCCGAGGTCGATCTGCAATTCATCAAGCACGGCCGGGCGATCCCGGACGCCGATCTGATCATCCTGCCCGGCAGCAAAAACACCCGCGGCGACCTGGAATGGCTCGTTTCACAGGGCTGGCCGGACAAGCTGGCGCGCCATCTGCGCTACGGCGGCAAGGTGATCGGCGTGTGCGGCGGCTTCCAGATGCTCGGCAAGAGCGTCGCCGATCCGCACGGGATCGAGGGCGCGGCGGGCGACTCGAGCGCGCTCGGGCTGCTCGACATGACGACCGAGCTGACGCGCGAGAAGCGGCTGGTGCAGGTCGGCGGCGTGTGCGACTTCGCCGACGCCGCCGTCACCGGCTACGAGATCCACATGGGCGAGTCGCGCGGCGCGGCGCTGGCGCGGCCGGCGTTCCGCATCGACGGCCGGCCGGAGGGCGCGCGCTCGGACGACGACCAGATCCTCGGCACCTACCTGCACGGTCTGTTCGACGCGCCGCAGGCCTGCGCCGCGCTGTTGGCCTGGGCCGGCCTGAAGTCCGAGGTGGTGGTCGACACCGGGTGCCTGCGCGAGGCCAGCCTGGAGCGTCTCGCCGACGCGACCGTGCCCCTGCTCGACGCGCTCAAGCGGCTGAAGTTACGCGACTAAATCCGGGTTCGTAGGGTCGCAGCCGAGTCCGCGGTCGCTTGCTGCGCGCCGGCGCCGTCCCCCCATGCGCCCTACGAATTACGCGGCTGATTCAGCGGTCGCGCGCCGCTGGCCGGCGCCGTCCGCGCCATGCGCCAGCCGGCGCAGTGTCGCGATCAACTCGCGATGCCGCGCGTGTAATTGCTCCAACTGCGCTTCGCAGGCCAGCCCCGCGAGCTGCCGGTCGACCAGTTCTCTCGCCTGCGCATGGATACACTCGTGCAGGTCGACCGCCGCCTCCAACTCCGGTCCGCCGGCGTAAGGACCGCGCTCCACCGCCTGTTGCCAGCGCCCGAAATGGCAGTCGTGTTCATCGAGCGACGGCGGCGCGATGCGCTTGCCCGCCAAGAAGGCTTCGAGGCCGCCCAGCCAGTGCCGGTGCTGCACCTCGGCGAACACCTCGGCCAGATCGTCCTGGCTGATGGCGCGGTCGCGCCACAGCGACCAGGCCGGATGCGGGCGCCAGTTGGCGGCCCAGCGCGGCATCTGCTCGGCCGGCATCGGCCGCGCGATGCCGTAGCCCTGCGCCAGTTCGCAGCCGAGCGGCAACAGCAACTCGCCGTGGGCCACCGTTTCCACCCCCTCGGCGATGACCTGGCGGCCGAACGCGGCCGCCAGCCCCATCACGCCTTCGATGATGGCGAGGTCTTCCGGGTCGTCGAGCATGTCGCGCACGAAGCTCTGATCGATCTTCAGCAGTTGCGCCGGCAGGCGCTTGAGATAGCTGAGCGATGAATAGCCGGTGCCGAAGTCGTCGAGCGCGAAGCGCACCCCCATCGCCAGGCAGGCGTGCATGACTTCGGACACTTGCACGATCTCCTCGAGCGCGCTCGTTTCCAGGATCTCCAGTTCCAGATCGGCCGGCGCGACCGTCGGTTCGGCGGCCAGCAGGGCCGCCAGGCGCTGGGCGAAATCGCCCTGCTGCAATTGGCGCGCGCCGACGTTGACGCTGACCGGCAGGCGCAGGCCGCCGCGCCGCCATCGCGCCATCTGCGCCAGCGCGGTGGCGATCACCCATTCGCCCAGCTCGACGCTGATGGCGTGGTTTTCGATGATCGGCAAAAAGGCGGCCGGCGGCAGCAGGCCGCGTTCCGGGTGGCGCCAGCGGATCAGCGCCTCGGCGCCGACCACCGCGCCGGTTTTCATGTTGACCTTGGGCTGGTAATACAGCACGAACTCGCCGTGCTCGAGCGCTTGATGGATGCGCCCCATGCTCTCGTGCCGGTCGGCCAGCGCCGCGTCCTGCGCCACGTCGAACAGGCAATAGCGGTTCTTGCCGGCCTGCTTGGCCAGGTACATCGCCTGGTCGGCGTGGCGGATCAGCAAGTCGGCGTCGACGCCGTCGTGCGGATAGAGCGTGACGCCGATGCTGGCCGTCACGCGCAGCACCAGCTCGCCCACCCCGACCGGCTCGGCGGCCGCCTGCAGCAGGCGCGCCAGCACCGCTTCGTAATCGTCCGGACGGCTCAGGCCGACCAGCACGGCGACGAACTCGTCGCCGCCGATGCGCGCCAGGACGTTATTCTCGCGCAGGCTGGCACGCATGCGGCGCGCCACCGCGATCAGCAATTTGTCGCCGACGTGGTGGCCGTGCTCGTCGTTGACCTGCTTGAAGCCGTCCAGATCGAGGTACACCACCGCCAGCGGTTGCGCGCCCTGGCGGCTGGCGGCGATGGCCTGCTCCAGGCGTTCGGCCAGCTGCACCCGGTTCGGCAGGCCGGTCAGGGCGTCGTAGTGGGCGATGTGGTCGAGTTCGCGCTGGTGCTCCTTCATCGGCGTGACGTCGGTGAACAAGGCGACATAGTTCTGGGTCTGGCCGGCGGCGTCGCGCACCGCGCTGATGGTGATCATTTCGGCGTAGACCTCGCCGTTTTTGCGGCGGTTCCACAATTCGCCCGACCAGTGGCCGTCCTGCTCGATCGCCTTCCACATCGCCGCGTAGGATTCCGGCGTTTGCAGCTCGGACTTGAGCATGCGCGGGTTGCGGCCGAGCGCCTCCTCGCGGCCGTAGCCGGTGATCGCGCTGAAGGTGTCGTTGACGCGCACCATCACGCCGGCGGCGTCGGTGATGATGATGCCTTCGCGGGCGTGGGTGAACACGCTGGCGGCCAGTTGCAGATGGCTTTCGGCCTGCTTGCGCTCGGTGATGTCGTGGCCGATGCCGAGCACGCCGATCAGGCGCCCCTGGGCGTCGCGCATCGGCATCTTGGTCGTCTCCAGCATCTCGGTGTGGCCGTCGCTGCCGAAGGTGACCGGCTCTTCGTTGACGGTGGTGCCGTTGTTTTGCATGGCCGCCTGGTCGTGCACGATGAAGAACTCGGCCAGCGCGGGCTCGAACAGGTCGAAGTCGGTCTTGCCGACGATGTCCTGTTCGCTGGCGCCGACAAACTGTTCGAAGCGGGAATTGCAGGCCCGGTAGACGCCCTGCGTATCCTTGAGCCACACCAGGTCGGGCAGGGTCCGAATCAAGGTGCGCAACTGGCGGTGCTCGAAATCGAGGTGCTCGCCGCTTCGGACCAGGTCGCGGTTCTGGCGCCGCAGCCGGGCGCCCATGGTCAGGAACACCAGCGCCAGCACGGCCAGCGCCAGCGTGAGCGGCCACAGGTATTTTTTGGCGAAATCGTTGAGAGTGAAGTCCGGCGCCGCGTCGAACGGGGCGATGCGCAGGCGGCGCAACAAATTTTCCACATTGCCGTAGTCGGCCGGAACGGCGAAACCGCCGATCTGGGCCGCGCGCGCGGCCGCGCTGTCGGACGGCAGCGAGAGCAAGGCGATCGCCAGGCGCCGCGCCGTCGGCTCGTCGATGTGCTGCGCCACCGCCACCGGCCATTCCGGATAGAGCCGGGTCGAGGTGACGAAAGGAAAGCCGGGGATCTTGCGCGCGCCGATGATCTTGACGCTGGCGAAATCGAATTTGCGTTCGCGCGCCATCGCCTCGAGCACGCCGCTGCGGATCAGGCCGACATCGGCGCGCCCGGCCAGCACCGCCTCGACCACCAGATCGTGCGAGGTGCCGGGCGTGAGGACATGCGCCAGGTCGGGCAGGGGCACGCCCGCCTCGAGCATTTCGAAGGCCTGCATCTGGTAGCTTCCGAGGGCCTCGACGCCGGTCGAGGCGAAGCGCTTGCCGGCCAGGTCGGGCAGCGTATCGATAGCGGCTTGATCGGCGCGGGTGAAGATCACCGAACCGTAAATCGGCAGTTGATAGCCGCCTTCGAGCGTGATCTGGGTGGCCAGCGGGGCCGACAGGTTGTAGTGGTCGTGCAATAAGATGTAGTGGCTCGGATTGGTCAGCACCACGTCCACCGCCTTGGCCGCGACCGCCGCTTCGAGGTCGGGGCGGCGATAGGCGGTCAGTTCGACGCGCCGCCTGAGCGCCGCTTCGAGATAGGCGGCCAGCGGCTGCCATTGGCTCATCGCCTGCGCCGAGGTGCGGAACGCCATCACGCCGATGCGCAGCGGCGCCGCGGGCACGTCCGCCAGGGCCGGCAAACAGAACAGCACAATCAGGCAGCCAAGAACCAGTCGCCTCATGCCGGCGTCTTCCGTCCGGTCCGGTCAGACATTGTTTGAAGTCTCATAAAATTTGAGCAAGATTAGACAATGCATAAAATGCGACTGGCGTAATTGTAGTCGCCCGCGAGCGCTTGCAGTCGATTGGATGAGTCCGGTGGTGCAAATGAGACAAGATCGCCGGCGGCGCCCCCGCCCACGCCGGCTGGCGCTTTATGGGACAATCGACACCCGCTGGCAGCGCGCCAGAAAACCGCCCCAGTTGACGATGCCCCCTTCCGCAAGCAATCCCAGCAAGCGCTATCTGCCGTGGGTGGTCGCCACCGCCCTGTTCATGGAGCAGCTCGACTCCACCATCGTCAACACGGCCGTGCCGAGCATGGCCGCCAGCCTGCACGTGACGCCGCTGAGCCTGAAGGCGGTGGTCACCAGCTACATCCTCAGCCTGGCGGTCTGCATCCCGCTCAGCGGCTGGATGGCCGACCGCTTCGGCACCCGGCGCGTGTTCTCCTGCGCGGTGGCGATCTTCACCGTGGCCTCGATCCTGTGCGGGCTGTCCGTCAATTCGACCATGCTGGTGGCCGCGCGCATCCTGCAAGGCGTCGGCGCGGCCTTGATGATGCCGGTCGGGCGCCTGACCATCATCCGCACCTTTCCGAAATCCGAGCTGCTGGCGGCGATGAACTTCGTCATCATCCCGGCCCTGATCGGGCCGCTGCTCGGGCCGACGGTGGGCGGGCTGATCGTGCACTGGCTGTCCTGGCGCGAGATCTTTTTCGTCAACGTGCCGGTCGGGCTGGCCGCCCTGCTCCTGGCCTGGCGCTACATGCCGGACTATCGCGGCGAGCAGTCGCGCCCGCTCGACCTGGTCGGCCTGGCGCTGTTCGGCTCCGGCGTCGCGCTGCTGTCCTGGCTGCTGGAGATTTTCGGCGAACACCATTTGTCCAACGCGGCGGCGGCGACGCTGGCCGTGCTCGCCCTCGGCCTGCTCGGCGCCTATGTCTGGCACGCCGGCCGGCTGCCGTATCCGCTGCTGCGGCTGGCGCTGTTCAAGATCCGCACCTTCCGCGTCTCGGTCGCGGGGGGCTTCGCCACCCGCATCGGCGTGGGCGGCCTGCCCTTCCTGCTGCCCCTGCTGTACCAGCTCGGCCTCGGCCTGCCGGCCTGGCAATCGGGCTTGATGATGATGCCGGCGGCGGCGGCGGCGATGGGCATGAAGTTCATCGCCACCGGCATCCTGGCGCGCTTCGGCTACCGCGCCGTGCTGATCGTCAACACCGTGCTGATCGGCGTGACGATCGGCCTGTTTTCGCAGGTCGACGCCGGCACGCCGCTCGCCCTGATCATCGTGCTCAGCCTGTCGCTCGGCTTTTTCAACTCGCTGCAGTTTTCCAGCATGAACAGCATGGCCTACGCCGACATCGAGCCGCGCGATTCGAGCATGGCGAGCACCATCGCCAGTTCGCTGCAACAGTTGTCGATGAGCTTCGGCCTGGCCTGCGGCACGCTGGTGACCGGCTGGTATCTGGGCGCGCTGCCGCAGACGGACCGGGTCGCCGTGACCGGCGCGCTGCACCACGCCTTCCTGACGCTGGCCGCCATCACCATCGTCTCGTCGGCCGGGTTCTGGACCCTGCGCCGGGAGGACGGGGAAAGCGTCAGCAAGGGCGGCGCGGCGGCCGCCTGAACAACGGCGCGCGCCGCTGCCTGCTGCGGCCTATTTATACACGCCGCAGGCCAGCACATTGTTGCCGACCTTTTCCACATAGGTCGTCTTGGCATCGAGGATGGTGCTCACCGGATTGGGCCACTTGTAATCGACCCAGCCACGCCCTTTCGACTTGGCCACCTCCAGCAACTCCTTGACGAAATATTTTCCGTCCGCGTCCCTCAGCTCCAACATGCTTTTGCCGACGATGCGCGGATTGACGCCGTGCGCCCAGGCGACGCCGGTCGTCAGATCGGCGGCATAGACATACAGGTCGCGGTCGACAAACTCGCCTTTGGCGTCGTTGAAGGCGGCCGCCGCCTTCTCCTTGCCGTGCGCGTTCAGATACGCGGCGGCCTTCCGGATCAGGGCGACGGCGTCGTCCCGCGTCGCCTTGTCAGCGGCGTGGGCGGCCGGGTTCCAGGCCATGGCATACAGGGCCAGCAGCGCCCATTTAAAAAACGTCTTCATATCCGCTCCCATCATC
>JACMLV010000786.1 GCA_014379395.1 Burkholderiaceae bacterium | reverse complement strand
GCGCAGCTGGCTCAAGCCGAGCGCCGCCATCAGGTCGGCGCGCAGCGGCCGCATCGCCTTCAGGCACAGGCGCTCGACTCGGCCGGGCGTGTCGTCGCCGCCGAGCGTGGTCAAGTCGATCACCTCGATCGCGCGCACCAGCCAGGCCGCCTGATAGGCGCCCTTCACCGTGCGCCGGTTGGCCAGACTGGCGGCGCGCCGCTCGGCCGCCGAGCGGTTCACGCGCAGCCCGGCGATCCAGCCTAAATCGAGAGCGCAGCCTTCGTTGCGCGGCAAATCGGAATGGCTCATAACAGATTGCTTCCATGCGCCAGCGGCGCGACGCCGAGATGGCTGGCCAGCGTCTGGCCGATATCGGAAAAGCAGGACGAGACGCCGAGCGCACGCGGCGTCACGCCGGGACCGAAGAACAGCATCGGAATCTGCTCGCGGGTGTGGTCTGTGCCGGCCCAGGTCGGGTCGCAGCCATGGTCGGCGGTGATGACGGCCAGATCGTCCGGGCGCATCCTGGCGATGAATTCCGGCAGGCGCGCATCGAGTTCGCGCAGCGCGGCGGCGTAGCCGGCGATGTCGCGCCGGTGGCCGTAGGACTGGTCGAAGTCGACGAAATTGACGAAGGCGAGCGCGTCCTCGCCGGCTTCGTCGACCACCTTCAGCAGCGCGTCGAACAGCGCCATATTGCCGTCGCCCTTGACCTTGCGGGTGACGCCATGGCCGGCGAAGATGTCGCTCACTTTGCCCAGCGCGACGACCTCGCCGCCGGCGTCCTTCACATGGTCGAGCAGGGTCGGGGCCGGCGGCGCGACGGCGTAGTCGCGCCGGTTCGACGTGCGCTTGTAATTGCCGGCGGCGCCGACGAACGGCCGCGCGATGATACGCCCGATGTTGTACGGTTCAACCAGCTTGAAGGCCGCCTCGCACAGCGCGTACAGGCGCTCGAGGCCGAACGCCTCCTCATGCGCGGCGATCTGCAGCACCGAATCGCTCGACGTGTAGATGATCGGCTTGCCGCTCGCCACATGCTGGTCGCCGAGCTGCTTGATGATCTCGGTGCCGGACGCGTGGCAGTCGCCGAGAAAGCCCGGCACCCCGCTTTGCGCCTGCAAGGCGGCGGTCAGTTCAAGCGGAAACGCCGGCACCGTGTGCGGGAAATAGCCCCACTCGAAATCGACCGGCGCGCCGGCGATCTCCCAGTGCCCGCTCTGAGTGTCCTTGCCGGTCGAGCGCTCGCACGCCGAGCCGTAGGCGGCGCCGAAATCGAAGCGGCGGGCGAAGCCCTTGGCCCATTTGCCGCCGGCCAGATGGCCGGCGGCGGCCAGGCCGAGGCGTTCCAGGTTCGGCAGTTGCAGCGGCTCGCCGTTGGCAAAGGCCCAGGCGGCGATATGGCCGAAGGTGTCGGCGCCGGCGTCGCCGAAAGCGGCGGCGTCGGGCGCGGCGCCGAGGCCGAAGGAATCAAGCAAGAGGATGAAGGCGCGTGACATGGAAAGCTTCGTTCAATGATGGCTGGTCGGCGCATGGGCGGCGCCGTGGGAGGGGCGTCCGATGCGGTCGTAAAAAGCGAGGAAGGCGAGGATCAGGTTCACCAGGTCGGTGGCGCCGATGGCCGCATATTTAAGTGTCTGTTCGTGCGACAGCTCGACCTCGCCCAGGCCCTCGGCCAGGTTGGTGATGACGGACACCGCCGCCACCTTCAGGCCGCAGTGGCGCGCCGAGATCACCTCCGGCACCACCGACATGCCGACCACGTCGGCGCCGAGGCGGGCGAAGGCGCGGATCTCGGCGGCGGTCTCGAAGTTCGGGCCCGGGCAGGCGGCGAACACGCCCTCGTACAGGACGATGTCCTGGGCGGCGGCGGCATGCTTGACCAGCTCGCGCAGCTCGCGGTCGTAGGCGTTGTCCATGCTGAAAAAGCGCGGCCCGAAGCGCTCGTCGTTCGGCCCGACCAGCGGCGTGCCGGGCAGGAAATTGAGATGGTCGGTCAGCGCCACCAGGCTGCCGGCGTCCACCTCCGGGCGCAGCGAACCGGCCGCGCTGGTGACGAACAGCAGCTCGCAGCCGATCAGCTTCAAGGTGCGCACGGCGCCGGTCATCACGGCCAGGTCGCCGGTTTCATAAAAGTGGCCGCGGCCCTTCATGCAGGCCACCGGCACGCCGGACAGCAGGCCCAGCGCCAGCTCGCCGGCGTGGCCGTGCACGCCGCCGGCCGGAAAGCCCGGCAGCTCGGCATACGCGAACGTCACCACGTCCGTCATCTGGTCGGCCAGCGCGCCCAGGCCGGAGCCGAGAATGAGCGCCACGCGCGGCACAAAGTCCGGGCGGACGCGGGCTTCGATGATCCCGGCGGCTTCGAAGGGAGCGTTGTCGTGCATGGCAATCCTCGTGATCCTGTGCTGTGAATGGCGTCTATTATGCGGCAAGGCCTTCGGGCCGCGCCATTCATAAATGGACAACGCGGAAACATCGGTTTACGATCCGGGCCATCTGCGCGCGCCCGGGCCGGCCGGTTTCCGGCCCCCGCGCCGCGTCCCATGAGGAGCCCCCCGATGCACCAGTTTCTCTCCTTCTCGCACGAAGTGGCCGCCGCCCGCGTGGCCGGCAAGCCCATCGTCGCGCTCGAATCGACCATCATCTCGCACGGCATGCCCTACCCGCAAAACGTCCACACCGCGCAGGAGGTCGAACAGATCGTGCGCCGCAACGGCGCCGTGCCGGCCACCATCGCCGTGATGAACGGGCGCATCTGCATCGGCCTGTCGCCCGAACAGCTCGAACTGCTGGGCACCTCGCCCGACGCCATGAAGGTCAGCCGGCGCGACCTGCCCTACGCGCTCTCGCAGGGCAAGCTGGGCGCGACGACGGTGGCGGCGACCATGATCTGCGCCGAGCTGGCCGGCATCGGCGTGTTCGTCACCGGCGGCATCGGCGGCGTGCACCGCGGCGCGGCGACCAGCTTCGACATCTCGGCCGACTTGCAGGAGCTGGCGCGCACCTCGGTGGCGGTGGTGTGCGCCGGCGTCAAATCGATCCTCGACATCGGCCTGACGCTGGAATACCTGGAAACCCACGGCGTGCCGGTGGTCAGCGTCGGCCAGAGCGGCTTCCCGGCCTTTTTTACGCGCGAGAGCGGCTTCCAGGCCGACTTCCGGCTCGACACGGCGGCCGAACAGGCGGCATTCATTCAGACCAAATGGCAGCTGGGATTGAAAGGCGGGGTGGTGATCGCCAATCCGGTGCCGGCGGCGCAGGCGATGCCAGAGCTGGAGATCGAGGGCTACATTGAACAGGCCTTGTGCGACGCGCACGCGGGCGGCGTCACCGGCAAGCGCGTCACGCCGTTCCTGCTGGCGCGCATCAAGGAACTGACCGGCGGGCGCAGCCTGGCGACCAATATCGCGCTGGTGAAAAACAACGCCAAGGCCGGCGCCATGCTCGCTTGCGCGATGAATGAGCGTCCGGGCGCGCGGGCGGCGTAGCGGACCAGTGGCGGAACAGAATGGCATAGAACCCAAATTATCCGCTCGGCTTATCAGGGCCGGGCGCTTGGGCATCGTGTATCCTAAGCCCGCCTCGCCAGTAGGGGTTCTCAAAAACAAAATCTAGAAACCTCTATGTGGATCCTTTGCATCATTTTCTTCATTTCGGGGGCCGCCGGGCTGCTCTTTGAAACCTTGTGGCTGCGCGGCGCCGGTCTCGCCTTTGGCAACAGCGTATGGGCCAGTTCGATCACGCTGGCGGCCTATATGGG
>JACMLV010000785.1 GCA_014379395.1 Burkholderiaceae bacterium | reverse complement strand
TGCAGGGCGGCGCCGAGCTTGATGCGCGCGCCCGGGCCGGCGCCGCGCAGCGCGCAGGTGGCGTTGCTGATCAGGTTGACGAGGATTTGCAGCACCCGGTTGCGGTCCAGCGGCAACGCCGGCAGCGCGCCGAGCTCGATCGCCACGTCGACCTTGTGGCGCGCCAGCGTGCCGGCGCTCATGCGCAGCGCCTCGTCGACCAGGTCGCCGATCCGGATCGATTCGAGCAGGCGGCGCGCGCCGGAGAACGATTGCTGGATGGCGACGATCTCCTTGATGTGCTCGACGCTGCGGCCCAGCACGCGCAGCTCGTCGGCCATGTCCGCGTGCTCGCCCTCGAGCGCGCTGGCCAGGTCGCGCAGGTAGGCCGGCAGCAGCTTGCCGCGCGGGTCCTCGCTCAGGAAGGCGCCCAGGTCGCCGGCGTGATCGTTGAGCAGCTCGGCCGCGCGCGCCAGCCCCTTGAGCTTGGAGCCGCGCAGGCGCGCGCCGACCAGGCTGGCCGACACGTTCACGCTGTTGAGCACGTTGCCCACGTTGTGCAGCACGTTGGTGGCGATCTCGGCCATGCCGGCCACGCGCGCGGCGGCCAGCAGCTGCGCCTGCGAGCGCTCCAGCGAGGCCGCCATCTTGTTCATGGCGCGCGCCAGGACGGCGAACTCGTGTTCGTTCGACGGCGTCGCCCGCGCGCTCAAATCGCCGCCGGCGACGCGCTTGGAGAAGATCACCAATTGCGTCACCGAGCCGGTGATGCGGCGCCACACGACGACGGCGACGACGGCGCCCAGCAGGATCGCGATGGAAACGGCGCCGAAGATGGTCCAGCGCGTCAATTTGGCGGCCTGCTCGACTCCGCTCAAGGTCGCGATGGCGCGCCGGCTCGCCATGGTGTGCAAGTCTTCCAGCAGGGGATCGATGATCAGCGCGAAGCTGGTGTAGTCCTGCCGGGACTGGTTCGACACGCCGATCTGGTCGGGCTTGCCGTACTGCTCGACGTAGGCCAGGAAGCCGTCCTCGTATTGCTGTGTCAATTGCTCGACCCGGTCGATCTTTTCCCGCAGCAGCGGGTCGTCCGAGAGGATGCGCATGCTGGTCAGGTACTCGCGCATGTCGATCAGATGGCTCTGCATCGGCGTCACGTGGCGCTCGCGCGCCTCCTTCAGCCCGATGCGCTCGACGGCGTGGCGGAACTCGCTTTCGTCATCGCCGGCCTTGAGCATCGACAGCGCGCTGCGCAGGCTCAGGTCGGCGATCCGGCCGTCGCTCTTGAGCAGCTTGTCGAGCGCGAACGCCGAGCGTTGTTCGCTCAGGTAGAACGCGCCGCCGAGCGCGAGCATGAGCGCGATGACGACGCCGAACGCGAACGCGATCTCGATCTTCAGGCTGCGCGCCTGGCGCCACCACGGCGCGCGCTCGGCCAACGCGGCGGACGGCCCGGCGTCGGCCTGCTCGACGGCGTCGGCGTCGCTCATGGCTTGCGCTCGTCCTCGACCATCTTGAGGAAGTGGCGCACGTTGTCGTCGCCGGCGAACTGGCTGATCTTTTGATGGGCCGGCCCCATCATGGCGCGGAACGCGCGCGGGTCGGGGCGGGTGACCAGGACCCCGGCGCCGGCCATTTTGACGACCAGCTGGTCCTCCTCGCCGATGATGGCCTTGCGCACGCCGTCGCCGGCCGCCTTGCTCTCCTCGCGCACGATTTTTTGCTGCGCCGGCGTGAGCTTGGCCCAGCTTTTGACGTTCATGTGGTGCAGCTGGCTGTAGTAGGCGTGGCGCGTCAACGCGAGGTGTTTCTGCGCCTTGTGCAGCTGGTAGTAATAGATGACGTTGAGCGGGTTTTCCTGGCCGTCGACGAGGCCCTGCGACAGTGCCAGCGGCAGCTCGTTGAAGCCGATCTTGCTGACCTGCGCGCCGAGCGCCTGCATGCCGGCCTCGAGTCCGATCACCGGCGGCACGCGGATCTTCAGGCCGCGCACGTCGGCCGGCTGGTTGATCGGGCGCACGTTGTTGGTCAGGTTGCGAAAGCCCCATTCCCAGTTCGACAGGATGACGAAGCCCTGCCTCTCGGCCAGCGGCGCCAGCCAGGCCATGGCCGGGCCGTCGAGCACCCGGTGCGCGTGCGCGTAGTCGTCGAACAGATAGGGCATGACGATCACCGCGAACGCCTTTTCGTACTTGATCAGGTAGTTATGGGTGGTGGTGGCCATGTCGAGCGCGCCGAGCCGCACCTTTTCCTGGACTTCGTTTTCGCTGCCGAGCTGGCCGGCCGGGAAGATCTCGAACTTGACCTGGCCGCCGGTGCGCTGTTCGACCCGCCGGGTAAATTGCAGGGCGGCGGCGTGGGCCGGGTGCGCCACCGGCGCGCCGTGGGAGAACGTCAGGGTGAGCGGCTCGGCGTGCGCGGCCGGCGCGCCGGCGGCGAGGGTGGCGAGGCCGAGCAGGCCGGCGAGCAGCAAACGCGGTGGTTTCATGGCGCGGGGTCCTTTTTGTTGGAGTCGGCCGGGCCGGGGGGCGCGTCGATGGGGAGGTCGAGGGTGAAGGTGGCGCCCAGTCCGGGGCCGTCGCTGTGCGCCGAGAGGCGGGCGCCCATCTCTTGCGCCGCCAGCACGCTGCCGTGCAGGCCGAAGCCGTGGCCGTCGCGGCGCGTGGTGAAGCCGTGCGCGAAGATGCGCGTCAGGTTCTCCGGCG
>JACMLV010000784.1 GCA_014379395.1 Burkholderiaceae bacterium | reverse complement strand
AGGCCGATCAGGCGCCGCAGGAGAGCGAGGCCGAGCGCGCCAACCGGATCGCCCGCGCCAACATCGCCGGCGCGCAGGGACGCAGCGCGGGCAACGACCGCAACGACACCGGCGGCATCTTCTCGATTCTGGATCAGACTTCCTACGGCGCGCGCATCAAATTCCGCGGCTGGAACGGCAACTTCAAGCGCACCTGGAACAAGGACGAGCCGGTCGAACTGGGCCTGGAACCCGACATCGAGACGGCGATCGTGAAGAAAATGATTGAATTGATCCGCAAGGAAAAGCCGGGCGACCTCATCTGGGAATCGCATCGGCTGGGACGCCAGGTGCCGCTCAGCGCGCGGATCGAGGACACGGCCGAGCTGCACGCGTTCTTGCTGAAGGAATTCTTCCCGAACTACCGGCGCCGCGCGCGCTGACCGCGCCGCGCCGGCACCGTTGCGCGGCTGCCGCTCAAGCCCTCAGGCCGGCAAGCCGTATCCGGATTTGCTTCTCGATTTCGATGATGGCGAACAGCGCCGCGCCGACGCCGACAATCAGGACGCCGTCGAGGAAGGGGATCGCCCGCGTCTCGAACACCGCCTGCAAGGGCGGCAAATAGGTGATCGCAAACTGCGCCGCGGTGACGATCGCCACGGTGATCCAGACCACCGTCGTGCCGCGCACGGCCTTCCAAGTGAGCGAGGTGTCGTAGATGTTGCGGATAAAGAAAAGGTGGAAGATTTCCATCACCACCAGCGTGTTGAGGCAGATGGTGCGCGCCAGCTCGGTCGAATAGCCGCGCCCGATCGCGTAGCTGAAGATGCCGAACACGCCGCACAGGAACAGCAGCGCCACCAGCACGATGTGCCAGGCCAGCGCGGCGCCGATGAGCGACTCGTTGCGCGCGCGGCGGGCGGCGCATGGTGTTCTCCTCGGTCGGCTCGAAGGCCAGCGCCAGGCCCAGCGTCACGGCGGTGATCATGTTGATCCACAGAATCTGGATCGGCGTCACCGGCAGCGTGAGGCCGAACAGCAGCGCGACCACGATCGTCATCGACTCGCCGACGCTGGTGGGCAGGGTCCAGCTGATGACCTTTTTGATGTTGTCGTAGACGGTGCGCCCTTCGCGCACGGCCGCCACGATGGAGGCGAAGTTGTCGTCGGCGAGCACCAGTTCGGCCGCCTCCTTGGCCGCCTCGCTGCCTTTCCTGCCCATCGCGATGCCGGCGTCGGCGCGCTTGAGCGCGGGCGCGTCGTTGACGCCGTCGCCGGTCATCGCCACCGTCAAGCCGTGCGACTGCAGCGCCATGACGAGGCGCAGCTTATGCTCCGGGCTGGTGCGCGCGAAAATATCGCAGCGCAGCGCCGCCTCCTTCAAGGCGGGATCGTCCATGCGGTCCAGATCGGCGCCGGTGAGCACCAGCTCGGCGTTTTCCAGCCCGACCTGGCGGCCGATCGCGGCCGCCGTTTTCGCGTGGTCGCCGGTGATCATCTTGACGCGGATGCCGGCGCCGCGGCACTGCGCGACCGCCTCGATCGCCTCGGCCCGGGGCGGGTCGATCATGCCGACCATGCCGAGCAAGATCGACGCGCCGGCCACGTCGGCATGTTCCAGCACGGTGTGCTCCGGGCGCATCGGGCGCATCGCGAAGGCCAGCACCCGCTGTCCGCTCGCCGCGCTCGCCTCGACCCGCCGGTTCCAATGATCGACGTCGAGCGCGACGTCGGCGCCGTCGGCCGCGCGCTCGGTCGCGCACCTGGCCAGGATGCGCTCGGGCGCGCCCTTGAGGAACACGAACGCGCGGCCCTCGTGGTCGTGGTGCAGCGTCGCCATGAAGCGGTGCCGGGCGTCGAAGGGGATGGCGTCGGTGCGCGGCCAGGCCGCGCGTTCGGCGCGCACGTCGACCCCGAGTTTGCCGGCGAAGGCCAGCAGCGCGCCCTCCATCGGGTCGCCCTCGACCAGCCAGGCGCCGTCGTCTT
>JACMLV010000783.1 GCA_014379395.1 Burkholderiaceae bacterium | reverse complement strand
CTCGGCCGCCGGCGCGCCGTCCGCCGCCGGGACATTTCCTTTCTGGAATTTTTCATTACATTCCAAACATGCCCGCACTATAATATCGGGCCGTTCATGCGCCCCGGCCGACCGTCGGCGCGCCCTCGTCCACCCAGCCAGAGAACCGATTCATGCGCCGACTCACGCGTCTTCCGACACGCCTTGCGATGGTGGCGACCTGCCTGCTGAGCGGCCTCGCGCCGGCGCCCGCGGCGGCGGCCGAAGTGCTCAGCTTCGGCGTGCTCTCGCAGCGCAGCGCGGTGCTGACGGCGCAATACTGGAATCCGATCTTCGACTACGTCGAGCGCCGCACCGGCGTCAAGCTGATGCTCAAGATCGCGCGCAGCGCGCCCGAGTCGAACGACGAGATCGAAAAGGGCAGCTACGACTTCGTCTATTCGAACTCGATCTTCCTGCCGCGCATGGCGCAGGCCGACTACCAGGTGATCCTGCGGCCCTGCTCGGCGGCCATCACCGGCCAGATCGTCACGCTGCGCGATTCGCCGCTGCGCAGCCTGAGCGACCTGCAGGGCAAGGAACTGGGCTTCCCGTCGGCCGACGCGGTGCTCGGGCACGCCGTGCCGATGGACCACCTGCTGCGCGAGGGCATCGTCGTCACGCCCGTCTACGGCGCCAACCAGGAGGGCATCATGGGCCAGCTGAAGGCCGGGCGGGTGCTGGCGGCCGGCGTGAACAGCGAACTGATGAAGACCTTCGCCGCGCGCGAGAACATCGCCTACCGGGTGCTGTGGGAATCGCAACCCTTCTACAACCTGCCGATCGCGGTCCATCCGCGCGTGCCCAAGGGCGCCTCCGACGCGGTGCGCAAAGCCATCGACGCCATGGAGGACGACCCCGAGGGGCTGCGCATCCTCAAGGCGGCATCGAGCGCGGTGGGCCAGAAGGCGCCGTACGGCTTTTGCGCGTCCGGGCCGTCGGACTACCAGAACTACGTCGTCTTCTACAAGAACGCGCTGCTCAAGGAAAAAAGGTAAGCCATGCTGCGCACGTTCTGGAACCGCCTGCCCCTGATCGGGCGCCTGCTGCTGAGCGCCAGCCTGACGCTCTTGGCGGCCGGCGCGGTGCTGCTGTTCGTGTCGGCCCAGCAGGAGGCGGCCGAGGTGCGCCTGGACCTGAAGAGCGAGCTCGCGCGCGAGCTGGAAACCCAGCCGGCGGCGCTGGCCGAGATGGTCGTCATCGGCGACTTCGCCGCGCTGCAGCAGGCGCTCGACTACTACGTGGCGCGCGAGCTGATCATCGAGGCCGAGTTCCGCGACGTCACCGGCGCCACCGTGCACGCGTCGAGCGGCCGGCTCGAGGCGCGCGCGCCGAACTGGTTCAAGACCCTGTTCGACTTCCCCGACCTGAGCGGCAAGGTGGCGGTCAATGTCGGCGGGCGCGAGTACGGCGAACTGAGCCTCACGCTCACCGCGCAGGGCATGCTGGAACGCTCGTGGGGCCACCTGAAGGACCGGCTGGCGCTGCTGATGCTGGCCATCGCGCTCGAATTCGTCGGCATCTGGCTGGTGCTGCGCGCCGGGCTGGCGCCGCTCAAGCAACTCGAGGCGGGCGCCGACGCGATGGCCGCCGGCCAGCTCGAGATCGACCTGACCCCGGCCGGCAGCCCGGAGCTGCGCCACCTGATGGCCTCCTTCGAGCGCATGGCCAAGCGCGTGCTGGCCGCGCAGACGGCGATCCGCCAGTCCGAGGAGCGGCTGCAGCTGGCCGTCGGCGGCGTCAACGACGGCATCTGGGACTGGGACCTGGGCGCCGGCACCTACTATCTGTCGCCCGGCTGGAAGGCGATGTTCGGCTACGCCGACGACGAGCTGGCGAACCGCCTCGAGAGCTTCCGCGACAACCTGCACCCGGACGACAGGGAGCGCGCGCTGCGCCTGATCGACGACTTCCTGGCCGGCAAGGTGGCGCTGTACGCGCAGGAATACCGGATGCGCCACAAGGACGGCTCCTGGCGCTGGATCCTCAGCCGCGGCGAGGCGCTGCGCGATCCGCGCGGGCGGGCCTGCCGGATGACCGGCTCGCACGTCGACGTCAGCTCGCGCAAGGCCACCGAACAGGCGCTGGCCGAGAGCGAGGCGCGCTTTCGCGACTTCTTCGAGAAGAACCGCTCGGTGATGCTGCTGATCGATCCGGAGAGCGGCGTGGTGGCCGACGCCAACCAGGCCGCCGCCAACTTCTACGGCTACCCGCTGGCGCGCCTGGTCGGCGCCGACATGGCGATGATCAATCCGCTGCCGCGCGAGCTGGTCTACGCGCAGCGCCAGCTGGCGCTGCGCGAAAAGCGCAACTACTTCAACTTCGTGCACCTGCTCGCCAGCGGCGAGAAGCGCGACGTCGAGGTGTATTCGACGCCGACGGCGACGGGCGGCGGGACGCTGTTGTTTTCGATCGTGCACGACATCACCGAGCGCAAGCAGGTCGAGGCGGCGCTGCACCAGAGCGAGCAGAACTTCCGCCAGCAGAGCCGGCGCCTGGCCGAGGTGATCTGGGGCACCAACATCGGCACCTGGGAATGGAACCTGTCGAGCGGCGAGATGCTGTTCAACGCGCGCTGCGCCGAGATCGTCGGCTACCGGCTCGACGAGCTCGAGCCGGTCAGCTTCGGCACCTGGGCCGGGCTGATGCATCCGGACGAGTTCCAGCGCGCCCACGCGCTGCTGCGGCAATGCCTGCAAGGCGAGGCCGAGGCGGCCGAATTCGAGATCCGCATGCGCCACAAGGACGGCGGCTGGGTCTGGGTGCAGGTGCGCGGCCGGGTGGTCGAGACCGGGACCGACGGCCAGCCGCTGCGCATGTCGGGCATGCACCAGTGCATCACCGAGCGCAAGCGGGCCGAATCGCGCCTGCAACTGGCCGCCAGCGTGTTCACCCACGCCAGAGAGGGCATCATGATCACCGCCGTCGACGGCACCATCATCGAGGTCAACGACACCTTCAGCCGCATCACCGGCTATTCGCGCGAGGAGGCGGTCGGGCAGAATCCGCGCATCCTCAAATCCGGCCGCCAGCCGCCCGAATACTATGCGGCGATGTGGCGCGCGCTGCTGGAAAAGGGCCACTGGTACGGCGAAGCCTGGAACCGGCGCAAGGACGGCAATGTGTACGCCGAGATGATCGCCGTTTCCGCCGTGTTCGACGCCGCCGGCACGATCCAGAACTACGTCGCGCTGTTCACCGACATCACGCCGATGAAGGAGCACGAGCAGCAGCTCGAGCACATCGCCCACTACGACGCCCTGACCAGCCTGCCCAACCGGGTGCTGCTGGCCGACCGCCTGCG
Source organism: Burkholderiaceae bacterium (assembly GCA_014379395.1). Classification (GTDB taxonomy): domain Bacteria; phylum Pseudomonadota; class Gammaproteobacteria; order Burkholderiales; family Burkholderiaceae_D; genus Janthinobacterium. The sequence continues at coordinate 1,052 of JACMLV010000783.1, read as the reverse complement.
CCAGGCCATCGCCCACACCGAGCGGCGCGGACAGTCGCTGGCGCTGGTGTACCTGGACCTGGACGGCTTCAAGGCGGTCAACGACAACCACGGCCACGAGGTCGGCGACGAGCTGCTGATCGCGGTGGCGCAGCGCATGAGGGCGGCGCTGCGCGAGGGCGACACGATCGCCCGCATCGGCGGCGACGAGTTCGTCGCGGTGCTGGGCGACCTGGACCTGCCGCAGGACTGCGAGCCGGTGCTCGAGCGGCTGCTGCGGGCGGCATCGAGCGAGGTCGAGGTCGGCGCGCTGGCGCTGCGCGTGTCGGCCAGCATCGGCGTCACGCTGTACCCGCGGGACGGGGTCGACGCCGACCTGTTGATGCGCCACGCCGACCAGGCCATGTACCTGGCCAAGCAGTCCGGCAAGAACCGCTACCACCTGTTCGACGTCAGCCAGGACGAGGCCGCCAAGAGCCAGCGCGAGAGCATCGAGCAGATCGGCCTGGCGCTGGCGCGGCGCGAGTTCGTGCTGCACTACCAGCCCAAGGTCAACATGAGGAGCGGCGCGGTGATCGGCGCCGAGGCGCTGATCCGCTGGCAGCATCCCGAGCGCAGCCTGCTGCCGCCGGCGGCCTTCCTGCCGATCATCGAGGACCACGCCCTCAGCGTCGAGCTGGGCGAATGGGTGATCGACACGGCGCTGGCGCAGATGGAGGCCTGGCACGCGGCCGGGCTCGACATCCCGGTCAGCGTCAACGTCGGCGCGCGCCAGCTGCAGCAGGGCGGCTTCGTGCCGCGCCTGGGCGAACTGCTGCGCGCGCACCCGGACGTGCAGCCCTGCTGCCTGGAACTGGAGATCCTCGAGACCAGCGCGCTGGAGGACATCATGCAGGTGTCGGAGGTGATGCACGCCTGCCGCGCGCTGGGGGTGCGCTTCGCGCTGGACGACTTCGGCACCGGCTACTCGTCGCTGACCTACCTGAAGCGGCTGCCGGTCGAACTGCTGAAAATCGACCAGAGCTTCGTGCGCGACATGCTCGAAGACCCGGAAAACCTGGCCATCATCGAGG